>DAISKN010000157.1:0-11689 GCA_036820975.1 Acidobacteriota bacterium
GGTCGTGTTCGGGGCTTCGGAGGACACTGGCGGGCTCGGCTTTCGGGCGTTATCCTGAGGTCAATCCCCAGTGGCAAACCCGGCTCACGAAGCGCTCCTTCGTCAGGGGCTCGAAGACTGGAACCAGTGGCGCAGGCTGAACCGGAGCGTCATCCCCGACCTCGAGGGCCTGGCGATGTCCGCGGCCAATCTCTCGGGCGCCGACCTGAGCCACGCTCTCCTTTCCGGGGCGATGCTCATTCGAGCGAAGCTCATCGGCGCCGACCTGCGCTACGCCGACCTCCGGCGAGCCCAGCTCCATGAAGCCGACTTCACGGATGCCGATCTCTTTCGCGCGAACCTGGAAGGCGCGGCCCTTTCCGGAGCGAAGCTCCGGAGGAGCCGGCTCGCCGGCGCCAACCTGCGCGGGGCGGCGATCACCGTCGTGGATTTTCGGAGCGCCGACATGAGCGAAGCGGACTTCGCCGGCGCCGACTTGAGAGAGTCGCTGGGCGCGGGCGCTACGCTCGAGCGCGCGAACCTCGAACGGGCGGAGCTCTTCGGCTGCCGCCTGAACGACGTGAACCTCCGCGGCGCCCGAGGGGTCAGCGCTCGTCAGCTCGAGGAAGCCATTCTCGACGAGCTGACTTCCCTTCCCGACGGCTTCGCCGCGGGAAACGCGGAGCTCACCCTCGAAGCTCTCTGCCGGGCCCTCGAGTCGTTGAAGTCGCGGTCCACGGGAGCGATGGTTCCCGAGAACGAGGTCTCGTCCTATCACGCGCTCCTCCGGAAGCTCGAGGCGCAGGGAGTTCCCACCGACTCCGCTCGCATCCCCGAGGCGGAGATCGGACGGAGCATCACCTCCTGGGATTCCACGCCGGGTGGAGAGGCGTTCGAGGTCTCCCCGATCCGCGGCGTGAACGCGGCCCTCTTCAAGCGCCGGATCGACTCGCTCCTCGACGACCTCCGGCGCAAGTCGTGACTCAACGGCCCGCGGAATCGGTGGCCCTCCCCGTCTTCGCCTTTTCCACCATCCTCGCGACGTCGGCGAGGAGCTCCTTGGCGTCGTAGACGATTCCGTCCTTGATGGTGTACTTTACTCCGCCAACACGCTCGGCCTTCCCTGTTTGATCGTTCAGCCGCTCGGCTCCGGTTCCGTAGAGGACCTTCAGATTTGCGATCGGATTCTCGTCGACGATCACCAGGTCGGCCAGAAGGCCCGGCCGGACGACGCCGAACTCGATGGGCTTGCCCTGAGGCTCGAATAGACCCTCGGCGCCGTGGAGAGTGGCCCCGCGGAAGATCTCGAGCGGATGAAAGCCCGCTTCCTGCAGCAGCTCCATCTCCTCGATGTTTCCGAATCCCCAGAGGTTGTAGATGAAAGCCGCGTCGTCGCTCACCGTAACTCGGCCTCCCCGGTCCTTGTAGTCGTCGAGAAACTGCATCCAGACGCGATAGAAGTTCCTCCATGCCACCTCTTCCCACGTGGTCCAGTAGTACCAGTAGGAGCCGTGATTGGTCCGGCTCGGCCGATAGAACTCCCAGAGCGAGGGAAGCGTGTACTTCTCGTGGTAGTCGGAGTTGCGCCTCCGCATCACGTCGCGCCCGGCGAGATAGGCGGTCATCGTCGGATCGAGGATCGTCCGATGCTCGAGAAACTCGTCGAGAAGCGCCTCCCATTCCGGGCTTCCCCGCGGATGGATCTTGTCCCACTGCATCGCGACCTGGGCGAATCGATCCTGCTCGTTGTTGTAGTTGGCGCTCGTCGGCCAGGGCTGTACGTCGGTGCCGTCGTAGAGCGATTCGAAGATCCCGTAGAAATGGGTCACGGTTCCGAGCCCCAGGCGGGCGGCGTCGATGGCGTTCATCTGGGCGACGCCGTTCTGAGAAAGATGGGCGGTCGAGCCCAGGCCGTTCGCCTTCGCCTCCTCGAGGAGGGCCTTCATGATCTCGGGAGGGTGGGCATCGAGCTTGAGGCCGTCGATCCCTTTCGCTTTCGCGTAGCGGACCCACTCCCGTGCTTTCTCCGGCGTGGTGAGGGGTCCTCCCTTCCAATCCTCGCCCTGCCCGGGACGGTGGTAGGCGTAGAGCCTCGGAGCGACGATCTCGTTCCCGGCGCTGCGCTCGCGCTCCGAGAGGCTGAAGCTCATCGAAGCGAGGGGGACGCCCCGGATGGTGGTGACGCCGTGAGCCAGGAAGAGCTTGTAGACGTACTCGGCTTCGGGTGCCTTGGGCACGGTCCCCAGGTGCGTGTGGAGGTTGACGAAGCCGGGAAGAACGTAGGATCGCGAGGCGTCGATCTCCTTCGTCGCGCCCTCGGGCCGCTCCTTCTCGTCGATCGGCACGTTGGGAACGCCGACGTTCTTGATCTCGACGATGCGGTTCTTCTCGATCACGATGTCGACGGGTCCGCGAGGCATGGCCCCGGTGCCGTCGATGAGCGTGGCGCCGCGCAGGATGAGCCTGTCGAAAGGCCCCTCACCCTGATTGCCTCGCGGAGGCGCCGGCTTCAGTTCTTCCTGTCCATAGCCGGTACCGAGAGCCAGCACCATGAAAAGGCACGCCGCAGTGAAAGGTTTGGTCATGATCGCCTCCCGAGCCCGTATCATACCTTAGTACCTCGCTCCCGAAATTGCGGCAACGAACGAAGATGAAGGTAAGGCCGCCGCCAGGAAAGACCCCAGAGTATTTCTCCTTCGCGCCCTTGCCACTTTGCACCCTTGCGTTCTTCCCCCGTTGTGGTCATCGAAACGAGTCGACGAGCCGGGCGATCTCGGGCGCCGCGTCGGGCCGGACAGCGAGGACGCGATCGAAGCAGGAGCGGGCTTCGTCCTTTCGCCCAGAGCGGAGGAGCTCCCGCCCGAGCAGAAACAGCGCCCGCGCGTTCTCCGGACTCCCCTCGACCGCCAACCGCAGCTCGGCGATCGCTTCCTCCCGGCGACCCACGCGCGAGAGATCGAGCCCTTGGGCGATGCGGGATTCGGCTCGCTTGATCTCGTCGAAGCGGCGCAGCTCGGAAGACGCCTCCTCGGTACGGCCGCGCCGCTGGAGCGACCGCGCGAGGAGGTAGCGCGCCGAAGCATGCTCCGGCTCGACGGCGATCACTTCCCGAAGAAGGGGGTCTATCTCTTCGCCGCGCGCGAATCGGATTTCGGCGAGAAGATGCCGGGCGGCGACGCCCGGCGCCGGCTCCGCCGAATCGAGGGGCGCACTCGACGGGGCGGGAGAAAGCTCCACCGCCCTCACGGCGGAGGTCTCGGCGAGCTCCAGTCGACCGAGACCCTGGTATACGGCCGCGAGATAATAATGAGCGAGCGCCGCCTCGGGACGACGGCCGATCGCGAGCTCGAGCTCGCCCTTCGCGTCCTCGTATCGCCGGAGCTCGAAGAGCATCGCACCCCGGGTCACACGGAGACCGTCCTGGTCCGGTGCGAGCTCCAGCGCGCGACCCAGCGAGGCCACCGCTTGCGGCAGCCCGCCAGCGGCCGCTTGAAGCTGCGCGAGATACGCGAGCTCCGGCGCCCGCGGCTCCGCGCGGGTCCGGCTTTCGAGAAACCTGACCGCGTCCTCGAGGCGCCCGCTTTCGGCCATCCGGCGGGCCCGCTCGAGCGTGTCTTCCTGAAGGAAGAAAAACGCGACAGCGGCAAAAATAACGGGCCCCATGGTGCTCGAATTCATCCTACATCGGATTTAAATCCAACCCATTGAATCTCGGATCTGAGATCTCAGATCCGAGTGCCTGCAATAAACAATTAAAACCAAAGCACTTAAGTGCGGACCGCTTCTGGTCGTGTGTCGGGACCAAATTTCCGGATCTGACTCTCCATGCGAGCCGAATGCTTACAGTAGCATCCGTGGATTAATACACTCTTTGTTTGGCGTTTTGGACCGTTCACTATTTTATTCGCGGATCCGTTCTTCACGGGTTCTGGCACTCCGATTGCTCGGCCCCTCCCGTCGTCGTGTTCCAGTCCATAGTCAAGGGGGACTTTATGTATATGAGGCGTCTTTTCATCCTGGCGGTCACGCTTTTGCTCGGCGCCGGGCTGGCGTCGGCCCAAACACAGACCGGCACCATCACCGGAGTCGTCACCGACGAGCAGGGGGCGGTAATGCCCGGCGTCACCGTGATGATCGAGAGCCCCGCTCTCATCGGAGGCACCCGGACCGCGATCACCAATACGACGGGGAGCTACCTGTTCTCGCAGCTCGCCCCTGGAATGTATACCGTGACCTTCCAGCTTTCCGGGTTCCAGACGGTGAGAATGGAAGAGGTCGACGTCCGGGTGGCGTTCAACAGCACCGCGAACGCAAGGCTGGCCGTGGCGGGAGTCGAGGAGACGGTGACCGTCACCGGTGAGTCGCCCGTGGTCGACGTCAGGTTCTCCGTCGCCGCCACCAACATCGACAAGGAGCTCTTAGACACCGTTCCCAGCGGAAACAACCCCTTCACCATGGCAGCGTTCGTGCCGGGCATGGTCACGGGCCGCATCGACGTGGGAGGGAATGAGGGAGCCCAGCAGTACGGGCTCGAGATCTTCGGCTCCGACCCCGATCAGAAGACGTTCGCCGTGGACGGGCTCAAGGTGAACTGGCCGGGCGGCGCGGGCGGCGCCACCATGCAGTACTACGACTTCGCCATGTTCGAGGAGTACAACTTCCAGACGTCGCAGACGTCGGCCGAAGTCGACGTCCCCGGCGTCTACATGAACATGGTGACCAAGTCTGGAGGAAACCAGTTCGCGAACGACAACTCGTTCTACTTCCAGAACGACGCCCTTCAAGGCACCAACATCGATGAAGAGCTTCAGGCGTTGGGAATCCAGCAGGGCAACCCCATCGACATCGCCTACGACTGGAACTCTACCCTAGGCGGACCTATCATACAGGACAAGGCGTGGTTCTTCGGCTCCGTCCGCTGGTGGAGGATGGATCAGTTCCAGACCGGCGCCCGCAATCCCGACGGAAGCCAGGCCATCGACGACAACCGCATCCGGAACTTCATGGGGAAGGTGACCTACCAGATCACCGACCTCGACAAGTTCTCGTTCATGGCGCAGGGAAACCACAAGCAGCGATTCCATCGCCGCGACCCTCCTTACGTGTTCGTCGAGGACAAAGCCTCCCAGTTCCAAAACCAGTGGGCTTACAACGCTCTCGGCCAGTACAGCCGCGTCGTAGGCTCGACCGGTCTCTTCGACATCCGGTTAGGACGGATGTGGGGAGAAACGCCATACGGTTATCAGGAGGGGGTCGGGCCCGATGACATCAGCATCTCCGACACGGTGAGGTTCACCATCGTGAACTCCCAGTGGAGGGAGTACTTCAATCCCAACCACCGGTATCAGTTCAACGTCGCCTACAGCCTCTTCGAGGACTGGTTCAACGGAAACCACGACTTCAAGGTCGGGCTCCAGATGAGCTGGGAGCGGATGTTCCAGGAGACTCGGGTCCTTCAGGACCACCGGCTGCAGCTCTCCGACGGAGTCCCCTCGTTCGCAGTCCTTTACAATACTCCGACGACGGAGGAAGAGCTGACCCGTACCTGGGCGCTCTACCTCCAGGACAACTGGACCATCGGCCAGAGGCTCACGTTGAACCTCGGGGTGCGCGTCGACAGCATCAACGGCATCGTTCCCGAGCAGTCGAGCCCCGCGGGGACCTGGGTCGGCGAGCGCACCCAGCCCCGCCTCGACGGGCTTCCGGAGTGGACGAACGTCGCTCCGCGGCTCGGGTTCTCCTACGACCTTCGGGGCGACGGGCGAACCGCCGTCAAGGGCGGCTACGGCCGATACTACGTCCAGACGGGGACGCTGATCTCCCAGACCCTCAATCGGAACGGTTCGTCCACGGTGTCTCCCACCTGGCGCGATCTCGACGGGAACTTGCGGATTACTCCCGGACCCTGCGGAAACATCACCTGCAGCGCCGAGCTCGGCACCATTCCGGCGTTTCCCACCAGCAGCACCACCTACGACACCGACTCGAAGCGGCCGTTCGACGACGAGTTCAGCATCGGTCTCGACCACAGCATCACGAACGACCTCGCGGTGAGCGCCACCTACTTCCATCGCCGGCACCCTTACGGGCTGGGCCAGATCAACCTGGCGCGTCCGCCGAGCGCTTACACGCCCGTCGACCGGCAGTTCACGAATCCCTCGGGCGAAGTCGAGACCGTTACCGTCTACAGTCTGGATCCGGCGCTCCTCCGCGTCTCGCAGCTCTCCATCACCAGCAGCGAAGTCCTGAACAGCAGCTATAACGGCTTCGCGTTGAACGTGAACAAGAGGTTCCGCGACCGCTGGCAGCTCCTCGCGGGAATCACCGCTTCGGACAACAAGGGGTACTACCACACCGGGATTCTGACGAATAACAACGGCTACGACCTCAACAACCCCAACAGCCACATCGGCCGCGAGGACTCCGCGATCTTCAGCGACGTTCCCTTCCAGATGAACGTTGCGGGAAGTTACCTCTTTCCGAAAGACGTCCTCGTGGCGTTGAAGTACAACGCCCGCTCGGGGACGCCTCAGGAGCGCCAGCTAGCCGTTCGGGGACTGACGCAGACGGAGACCGTCTTCGTTGCACCGCGTGGCGAGGACCGGACGGAGTTCCTCGCGTCCTACGTCGACCTGCGAATCTCCAAGCGGTTCGAGCTGGGAGAGCGCGCTCGGTTCGAAGGGATCATCGATCTATTCAACCTGCTGAATACGAATACGATCATGGCCCAGAATCAAGCGGTCGGAACCAGCTCCGGACCCGGCGTCGCGACCCTCAGCACGAGCTGGGGCCGCCCGTCACTGCTGGTGACGCCGCGGATCATCCGCCTGGGCGTGAAGCTCTCATTCTAATCCGGGCTCGATAGCGAGAGAGGGGGGGGGCCGACTTTGATCGGCTCCCCCGTTCCGGGGGCGCTCATGCCACAGGCGCAGAAGCTCACGCTCAAGACCCTGCGCGAACAGGTCTACGACTACCTTCGCGAGAGCCTGAACCAGGGCGACCTCGTCCCCGGCGCCAGCGTCGATCTGGCGAAGCTCAGCGAAAAGCTCGGTGTCAGCAAGACGCCGCTACGGTTCGCGCTGTTCCAGCTCGAGAACGAGGGATTCGTCACCATCCTTCCCCGGCGGGGCTGCGTGGTGAACGTGCTCTCCCTCGAGGAGATTCGGGACATCTACCAGATCATCGGAGCCCTGGAGTCTTCCGTGGTTCTCGCGGAGTTCGCGAAGATTTCCCCCGCGATCATCGAGCGCCTGCGGCACTACAACCGGCTGGCGAGGACCGCCATCGTCGAGGACGACTTCGATCGCTACTACGCGTTCAACCTGGACTTCCACGAGCAATACCTCGAGCTGAGCTCGAACGAGCGGCTGAAGCGGACGGTGAAGACGCTGAAGCACCGCCTGTACGACTTCCCGCGGAAGGACCGATTCGTGAAGGAATGGGAGCTCCGATCGACCGATGAGCACGAGGAGTTCGTTCGCCTCCTGGAAGCGGGAAGAGCTAGGGACGCGGCGGATTACATTCGGGACGTCCACTGGGACTTCGACGTCCAGCGATCCTACGTCGAGCAGTACTACGGCACCCCTGCCGCCGAGACTCTAGCTTTCGGATGAAGGGGCTCGCGGCGGGAGTGAGCCTCTTCGCCGCGACCTTCGCGGCCGCCCCCAACCCGCCTTTCCGGGTCGCTCCCGATTTCCTTCCCTACCGAAACCACTCGAACGCGGGGAGGGAGAAGGCGATTACCCACATGGTCGGCGCCGGCGTTTGCGTCCTCGATTTCGACGACGACGGCGCCTGGGACCTCTTCTTCCCCGATCGCCATCTTCCCGACTCCGCGGGCGGAAGCCGCCTCTACCGCGGGAAAGGAGCTCTCGCGTTCGACGATGTCACTGCGCGCGCGGGAATCGACGACCGGGGCTGGTCCGTCGGCTGCGCCGTGGGCGACGTCGACAACGACGGCGACAGCGACCTGTACGTCACCCGTCTGGGACGAAACGCTCTGTTTCGAAACAACGGCGACGGGACGTTCGTCGAGGCGGTCGCCGGCGCGGAGCACGAATCCTGGAGCACCGGGGCCGCCTTCGGCGATCTGGACCTCGACGGGCTCCTCGACCTGTACGTATGCGCCTACATCGACGTCATCCGGGTCGACCTGAAGGCCCGGTGCAACTACTTCGGAATCGAAGTCTTCTGCGGTCCCAACGGCCTCCCGGGGGCGGCCGACGCACTCTATCGAAACGAGTACGGCTCGCGATTTCGCGACATGACAGAGGCACTCGTGGAGTCGCCCCGCGGCCGCGGCTTCAGCGTTCTCCTCGTGGATCTCGACTCCGATCGTCTTCCCGAGATTCGCGTCGCCAACGACGCCAGCATGCAGTTCCTGTTCAGGAACCTCGGTGGCTTTCGCTTCGAGGACGTCTCCCTGGTGTCCGGCGCCGGCTACAGCGCCCTGGGAATGGAGCAGTCGGGAATGGGCTCGACCGCCGCCGACTACGACGGCGACGGCGACTTCGACCTCTATGTCACCAACTTCCAGAGGGACTACAACACGCTGTTTCGAAACGACGGCAGTCTCTCGTTCCAGGACGTCACCGCCGCCGTCGGTCTCGCCCTTCCGACACTCTCCCGCCTCGGCTGGGGTGCTTCATTCCTCGATGTGGGAAACGACGGGGTCCTCGACCTGTTCGTCGCCAACGGTCATATCTATCCGGAGCTCGAGGAGCATCCGGAAATCGGAGAACCCTACCGCCAGGGCGCTCAGCTCTTCCTGGGCGATGGAACGGGCCGGTTCGACGAGGTCGCGCCCTCGGAGGACCCGCCGCTTCGTCTCGGGCGGGGTATCGCCGTCGTCGATCTCGACGGGAGCGGATCGCTCGACGTCGTCGTCAACAATCTGGGTGAAGGCCCGGACCTCTATCTCGCCTCGGGTTCCCCGGGAAACTGGATTCGATTCCGCCTCGCGGGGACATCGAGCAACCGCGACGGTCTCGGGGCCGTCGTCCGCATGGGGAATCAGCGCCGCGAGCTGCGCCTTTCCGACGGCTTCCTCGGAAGCAACGAGCCCATCGTGCATCTCGGGCTGTCGCAGGCCGAAACGGCGCCGCGCGTCGAAGTGAAGTGGCCTTCGGGGGCCGTCGACGCCTGCGAAAATCTTCCATGGCTTCGGACTCATGTGATAAAGGAAGGTGTCGGTTGTCTTTCAGGAGGTTCCCGTGATGAATAGCCGTAGAGAGTTCTTGAGGGCTTCGGGCGCGGTCGCGCTAGGCGCCGCCGCTTCTTCGTGCCGGCCCGCTGCCCAGCCATCAGCTTCGCCTTCCGGTGAATCCGCGGGGATGCTGGCTGCGAACCCGCATCAGCCTCAGGCGGCGGCGTACGATCGCCTGCCTCTCGAGTGGCACCAGGCCACGGTGAAGAGGTTCCAGGAGAGGCTCCTCGAGAGGGGTCTCGACGGCGCACTCATCACGGACCCCTGGAACATCATCTACCTCACCGGGCTCTTCTTCACGACCACCGAGCGTCCCTTCGCGTGCTTCATCCCCGCCCGCGAGCTTCAGGTCCACTGGTTCTATCCGGGCCTGGACAAGGCCCTGGTCGCTGGTTGGTGGTTCACGGACGGCGACTATTACTACGACTTTCCCCACGCGGAGGGCGGATACCCCGATCAGGGAAAGGTCGCGACCGGACCCGCGGTGGATCTCGTCGAATGGCAGCTCCGCGGTCTCGAGAAGCGCGGTTTCGGAGACAAGGGCATCGGCCTCTCCGAGTCTCCGTCGGCGAGAAAGCTCGACCGGATGAAGAACGTTCTCCCCAAGGCGCGGTTCGAGGAAGTCGGGGACGATCTGATGAAGATGCGGCGGGTGAAGACCCCCGAGGAGCTCGCGCTCTCCCAGCGGGCGTACAACTACTTCAGCCAGATCCACGCCTGGACCCGGGACTACATCCTCCAGCACGGGACCGATCTCACCGACTACAAGATCGCGAAGGCCGCCGAGGAGTACGGAACGGACCTGGTTCTCAAGGACATCAAGCGCGACGGGCATCCCCACACCGCCGTCGGGATCTCGATCGGGATCGGCTGCCGCACGGGAGTGGGAACCGCCTATCCCCATCCCAACCAGTTCCACCACAACCGCCTGCAGAAGGGCGACTCGCTCCAGGTCGCGGGGGTCGTCAAGATCGGCGGCTGCGGCGGCGAGCTTTACTGTCCCTATCAGATCGCTCCCTGGAAGCCGGAGTGGGAAAAGACCTGGGAGGTCATGGCGCAAGCATCGAGGATGCAGATCGAGCTCTCGAAGGCGGGGACGCCCTGCCAGCAGGTTGCGCTCGCCATCCACGAGATGCAGCTCCAGAACGGCATGCAGGAGCTCCTCTACCAGAGGGTCGGCCACGGAGAAGGCATGGAAGGCCATCAAGAGCCCTACATCTCCCTGGGCGACGAGACCCTTCTCGAGGAAGGGATGACGTTCTCGATGGAGCCCGGCCTCTTTCATCCCGAGGGCGGCTACGGCTACAACCCCTCGGACAACGTCGTCGTGGGCAAGGAAACGGGTTGGATCCAGGGGAGCGTCCCCAATTTGACGAAAGAATGGGCGCTTCTGAATCTATGAGGCGCCTCCTCTGCCTCCTCGCCCTCTGTGCCGCGTGCACGCCTCCTCCATCGGCGAAGGACCGACTCCATCAGCTCTTCGAGGAGGCGTGGGAGTTCGAGATCCAGGAGAACCCCCTGCTCGCGACCACCGTCGGACGCACCGACCTGAACCACCTCCTGCCCTCCGTCACCGCCGAGGACGAAGCGCGGAGGGCGGGGGTCCGCAAGGAGTATCTCGATCGTCTGCGGGAGATCGACTCCGAGGACCTGGAAGCCTCCGACCGGATCAGCTACCAGATGTTCGCGCGGAATCTCGAGGACGCCTTGTCCGACCACGAGTTCCGTTCGTACTTGATCCCCTTCAATGCCGATTCGGGCTTTCACATCTCTCTCGCGCAGCTCCCGGGCCGGATGCCTTTCGCGACCCCGAAGGACTACGAGAACTACCTCGCCCGCCTGAAGGCTCTTCCCGAGTACATGCGCCAGCACATCGGGCTCATGACCGAGGGCCTCGAGGCCGGGATGAGCGTTCCCCGGATCACGCTCGAGGGTTACGAAGCGACCATCGATCCCCACGTCGTGGACTCCCCCGAGGAGAGTGTCTTCTTCGCTCCCTTCCGACGGTTTCCCGTCGGTGTGCCGGAGAGCGAGCGGGAGAAGCTCCGCGAGAGCGGCCAGGAAGCGATCATGGAATCCGCGGTCCCGGCCTACCGCGCTTTCCTCGACTTCTTCGTCGAAACCTACCGGCCGAAGGCGCGCACTACCATCGGAGCCTCGGAGCTTCCCCGCGGGCGCGAGTACTACCAGTTCCTCATCCGTCAGTTCACGACGCTGGACCTGACGGCGGAGCAAGTGCATCAAACGGGGCTTCGCGAGGTCGAGCGCATCGAGAAGGAGATGCGGGACGTCATCGCCCAGACGGGGTTCACCGGCGACTTCGCGTCCTTCCTCGAATACCTTCGCACCGACCCTCGCTTCTACCCCAAGACCGCCGAGGAGCTCCTGAAGGAAGCGTCCTATATCGCCAAGCGAATGGACGCGAAGCTCCCGTCGCTCTTCAAGACGCTCCCCCGGCTTCCCTACGGAGTCGCGCCCGTTCCCGACCACATCGCGCCGAAGTAT
>DAISKN010000158.1:0-11229 GCA_036820975.1 Acidobacteriota bacterium
CTCGGCCGTCGACTGGAACTCGACGTTCACGTCCGCCTCGGGTCGCTGATCGCGGCTCACCGTCCCGTCGGCCCGGGGAGCGCCGTGGTCGAACATCATCATGTCGTGCTGGATCATTCCCAGCCACCGCGGCTCGGGGTAGCGTCCCGAGCCCGGCGGATCCTCGCGGCCTTGAAGGCTCCGGCGCTGCTCCACGTAGGCCCGGGCTCCGTTCAGGCCGGTCTCCTCGTTGTTCCAGAGGACGAAGCGAATCGATCTCTCGGTCTCGACGTCCGGAGCGTTGAAGACCCGCGCGAGCTCCATGACGAGCGCCGTTCCCGAGCCGTCGTCGTTCGCCGCCTCGCCCCATCCGTGGCCGTCCATGTGGGCCCCGATGATGTACATCTCGTCGGGACGCGTCTTTCCGATCTTCGTGCAGTAGACCTGCTGGCGAGCGCCGTTGGTCGCCGGCTCTCGATTCAGCTCGCGGAGGGCCTCATCGGGCTGCGCCATCGGGTCGGTGTTGACGCCCGTTCGCCCGCGGTAGCCGAAGATGGAGGCTCCGCCCGGCCCCGAGCCGTTTCGTCCGATGCGCCCGCCCGTCGGAGTGCCGCCTTCCGGGCTCATCTCTACCTGGGGACGCGGAGCGCCTGGCGTCGACGGTGCAGGGTCGAACACATAGTCCATGCGCTCGGTCGTCGTGCAGCCGGCGGCTTTCAGCTGCGCCTCGATCCAGTCGATGGCGTCCCGGTTCCGCTTCGTGCCCTGCCGGCGGTCCCCGAATCGAGTCAGGCCGCGGAGGGTCTCCTTGTATCGTCCGAGGTCCAGACGGCTGACGAGAGTCCTCACGTCATCGTCGGCGGGTGCCGGGGGCTGCTGCGCCAGGACGGCGGCGAGAAACACAACGGACGAAATCATGGTGGGGCCTCCTCCCATCGCCGGGCGAGAGAACGAAGACGCTCCTGGAGCTTCCGGACCGCCTCCAGCGCCTGAGAGGTCGGACGGGCATCCGCCTGCTGCAGGAGCTTCAGCATGTAGAGAAACTTCTGCTGCAGTCCCACCAGCGTCTCCTGCTCTTGAGAAGTCTCGGTGATGCTGCCGTAGAGCGTGTCCGGCTCCTCCGGCTCGCCTTCGCCGCGAAGTTTCGTCCATTCCTCGCGTTCCGCGCCGAGCGCGTCCATCGCCTCGCGCATCTCCTGCGCCTCCAGGTAGCCGCGATAGCACGCGAGCGAGCTCTCGGTCGAAAGGCGTACGTCCTCTTCACTCATCTCCACGCGAGGATCGAGACGGACTTGGATCTTTCGGTCGACCACCGCGCCGTCGACGGTGAGCCGGACTGTATAGGCGCCGGGAGGAACGAAGGGGCCGAGAGGACCGGTGGGCGTTCTCCGAAAGACGGCGGCGATCCCGAGCTCTCTCCGCGTGCCGTGCGGCGGCGGGTAGCGCAGGTCCCAGACGAAGCGGTGATGTCCCGGCTCGATCGAAAGCGTCTGCGGCGGACGCATCCAGTACGTCGGGTACCACCAGTCGGGGTCGCTACGCTCCGGAGGATCGTCGCTGGAGAAAGTACGGATCGCGTCCCCGCCGTCGAGGATCTGGAGCGTCACCCTGGACGCACGGTGCTCCAGGTAGAAGTCCAGAATCGCCCCATCGGGCGGGTTCTCGCCCGCGGGCTCCTCGGGCGGAAAAGGCGTATCGAGGAACATGTTCCATCGAACCCGCGTCGCCGGCGGCGGCTCGAAGAGATACGCGCGCTCGGCGGCAGCGGCTCGGGCGAGCTCGCGCAGCGGCGCAATGTTGTCGAGGACCCAGATGGACCGGCCGTGGGTTCCCACCACCAGGTCGTTCTCGTGGAGGACCAGATCGCGGACGGAGGACGGGGGCATGTTCTGCCGCAGCGAATGCCAGCTCCCGCCGTCGTCGATGGAGAAATAGACCGCCCGCTCGGTTCCGGCGAACAGGAGCCCGCGCTGCCTGGGATCTTCACGACGGACGTTCGTCGGGCCCGCGTACGGAAGGCCGCTTCCGATCGATGTCCAGGTCGCCCCTCCGTCGTGCGTTCGATAGAGGTGAGGCCGCTGGTCGTCCCGGCGGATCGCGTTCACCGCGATGTAGGCGGTGTCGGCGTCGAAATGTCCGGCATCGATCGAAGAGACCTTGTCCCAGGAACGGAGCTCCTTCGGGGTCACGTCACTCCAGCTCCTGCCGCCATCCCGGGTGACGTGAACCAGCCCGTCGTCGGTGCCCGCCCAGATCGTATCGACCGCGAGAGCGGAGGGACCAACGGCGTAGATGACGCCCCGCCGCGGCATCCTTTCGAGATCCGCGGTCGCGAAATCACCGATGCTTTCGGGAACTTCCGGCCGCTCGCGCGAGAGGTCCGGGCTCATGACCTCCCAATCCCGGCCGCCGGTCGTCGTCTTCCAGAGCACGTTCGTGGCGAAGAGCAGCATGGACGGCTCCGCCGGGTGAAACAGGAGCGGCAGCGTCCGCAGCATGCGGTACCTGCCGGAGCGGAGAGCTTCCGGAGCGACGTTCTGCGTTTGCCCGGTCCGCTTGTCGAAGCGGACGACCCGTCCGCCATAGATGATGTCGGGATTCAAGGGATCGGGCGCGACGTAGGCATACTCGTCGGCTCCGACACCCATCCAGTCGCGCAATGAGATCTGCCCTCCGTTCCCGCGGCTCGCGGTCCCGATGGCTCCGCTCTCCTGCTGTCCGCCGTAGATCCAGTACGGGAACTGATTGTCGGTTGCCACGTGGTAGAGCTGGGCCGTGGGCTGGTTGTACCAGGAGCTCCAGGTCCGGCCGCCGTTGACCGTGACGGTCGCGCCCTGATCGGCGGTGAACAGCATGACGTCCGTATGATCCGGATTGATCCAGATGCGCTGATAGTCGTCCCCCCCGGGCGCCCCCTTGATGGACGTCCACGTCCGGCCTCCGTCGTCGGAGCGATAGGCGGCGATGGTTCCGACGAATACCACGTCGGGGTTCCGCGGATGGACGCGCACGTCGCCGCCGAGGCGCGGATCGCTCGAGATCAGAGAGAAGCTCTCGCCGCCGTCGTCGCTCCGAAAGAGCCCTCCGCCTCCCCTCGCGCTCACCGTCACGTACACCCGCCGGGAATCGCCCGGGGCGATCCCGATGAAGAGCGGTCCCCAGTCGGCCTTGGGCAGGCCCCGAGTGAGTCTCCGCCACGTCGATCCGCCGTCCGTCGACTTGTAGAGGCCGGTCCCGGCGCCGGAGAAGCTCGCGTTCTCCCACGGACCCTCGCGATGCTCCCAGAGACCGGCGAAGATCGTCTTCGGGTCGGACGGGGCCAGCTCCACGATACTCGCGCCCGTGTTGCCATCGACGTAGAGGACCTTGTCCCACGTCCGGCCTCCGTCCGTCGTCCGGAAGACTCCGCGCTCCTCGTTCGGCCCGTAAGGGTGCCCCATCCCGGCGACGAAGACCGCGTCGGGATTCTCCGGATGGACGACGATCCGTCCCACCTGCTGGACGTCTTTGAGACCGACGTGCGCCCACGTCTCCCCCCCGTCGGTGGATTTGAAGATTCCGTCACCCACGCTGAGGTCGGGGCGGTGCAGACCCTCACCGGTCCCGACGTAGATCACGTCGGGATGGGAAGGCGACACGGCGACGTCGCCTATCGAGCCCGTGGGCGCGTCGTCGAAGATGGGTTTCCAGGTGCGCCCGTAGTCGTCCGTCTTCCAGACCCCGCCGTTGTTCACCCCGGCGTAGAAGACGTTCGGTCGACCCGGCACTCCCACGCCGCCGACGGTTCGGCTCGCGCGGAAGGGACCGATGAGGCGGTAGCGAAGCTCCTGGAGGAGCGAAGACTCGACGGGGGCTCCGCTCGCGCTCGCGCCGAGGAGCAGGGCGGTCGCGAGAACCGCGAACGATCTCAATCGGCTCATCGGAAGCGGCAGGCCGTCGGCTCGGACTTCTCGAAGTAGGACTTGTAGTTGAGCGCCTTCGGGTCGGTGCAGCCGGCCAGGTTCAGAAGCTCCACCTTGCGAAACTCGATCGCGTGGCTTTCCGCCTGCAGGGAGATCGTTCCCGACTCGAGGAGTTGTCCGTCCTTCTTCACCGCGGGGTCGTAGTCCGAGACCACGCCCCCACCGATCTGAGGTTTCTCGTACCGCAGGACCTCCTCCCCGTTCACCCGGTGGATCACGAGACCGCCGCCGTGCACCTCCGCTTCCACCCGCACCCACTGGTCTCCGTGGAAGGTCTTCGACTTCGAGTCGATGCAATGCTCGGTCTCGAGCTTCCCGTTCATCACCACGTGCGTCCCCGGGGTGCAGAGGTTCGCGGTGGAGCGCTCGGCAGAGCCGTTTCCCCCGAGGAACTGGACTTCCATGGAAATCGGGAAGTCCTGGTCCTTCGGCATGCTCGAAGGCGTCTGCCCATGGAGCATGACCCCGCTGTTGCGGAAGGCCCAATCCGGCGCGCCGGGAGTGGGCGCGCCCACGAACCGGTACTCGACGGCGATGACGTAGTGCGAAAAGGGAGTCTCGTGGAACAGATGACCGAACTGGTCCTCGAACCGATCGTACCCGTCGTACGAGACCTTCAAGACCCCGTTCTCGACGCGGAAGGTGTCGCGGAAGTTCACGCCCGCCTCGTAGCCTTTGAACTTCGGCGTCCAGCCGTCGAGACTCTTTCCGTCGAAGAGCTGGACCCACTCCCGGTCGTCCGGCCCGCCCGCGCGAGCGAGGGGCGAGGCGATAAGGAGGATCGCGAGAGAAAGGTTCCCGAGGCTCACACCGGGGTCGCCTGGGGGGTCGGCTGGGAGTCCTCGCCGCGCTCGACGAGTCCGAGAAGCTCTTCGCGGCCGACGTTGACGAACCGATCGAACGCGACTCCGACGGTGTAGCGCTCGGTCGCTGGATTCTTCTGCCGGTAGACGACGTGGCCTTCGATGCGGCAGTCCGGAGGAAGCCCGGACAGGACCGAGATCTCGACCCGGGTATTCGCCTCGAGCGGGATCCTCTTGCTCGTCTCGAACGCCAGCCCGCCCTCGGAGAGGTCCTTGGAATCCAGATCGATGAACCTCTGGAAGACTCCCCCCTTGACGGAGATGTAGAGGGGAACCTTGACGGGGTAGCGCAGGAACCTTCGCCCGCTCATGACCCGTGCACCGGGGAGGCTCCGGGAGCGGCGGCTGCCGCCTGAGACTCCCACTCTTTCAGTCGGGCGGCGAGCATCTCCTGTTCGACGTCCACGAACCGGGTGAACTCGACGCCCACCGCGTACTGCTTCGCTTCCCGATCCCTGCGAAGGTAGACCACCATGCCCTCGATGTGTGCCGACTCGAGGAAGTCCCCGATCTTCCCGATGATGACCTTCGACCGTGCGTCGATGGGAAGCTTCTGCCGGGTAACGAACGAGAGGCCTCCGGCCGAGACATCCCGCGAATGGAGCCGGAGCTTCTTCTTGAAGACCCTTCCTTCGACGTTGATGTAGAGCGGAACCCGGATCGGGAAGCGGGGGTGGGCGCGATTCTCCATGGTCATGGGCGGGCTCCCAGCTACGAACCGGATGCCGCCGCTGCCGGCGCTTTCATCCATTTCCGCAGGGTTCCGGCCGCTTCATTCCTGCCCCCGGCGTCGAGAGCGGCGACGGTCTCGCGAACGAGGTTCTCAATGTCGGGCCGACCCATGAAGGATTCCACGTGCTCCGGGCGGAGACCGCCTCGGATCCAGTCGAGCTCGGAGCTCGCGCGCGCGTAGGCGTCCAGGGCCTCCTCCCGTCGATCGAGCTTCGAAAGCGCCTTCCCGAGAGTGGCGTAAGCGCGGTAGAGAACGGGCCGGCCGGCGTACTTGTCCGCCATGCTGATCGCCTCGAGCGCGGCCTTGCGGGCCTCTTCGCTCTTCCCCTGGGCGAGGTAGACGTTCGCGAGCGCCGCGACGGTTTCCGCCTCGAGCGGGCGCAGCCGGGCCGAGCTCGCCTCGGAGCGCGTCCTCGACAACAGCCTTTCCGCGTTCTCGAGCTTTCCCTGCTGCACGTAGAGGCGTCCGAGCTCGATGCGGGACTCGACCGCCACTTCCTTGCGTCCGCTCAGATTGGCGGCGACGTTCGCCTCCTCGAGAGCTTTCGCCGCCTCGTCGCCGCGCCCTCGAACCAGAGCGAGCTGCGCCTTGCCGAAGAGGATCTCCGGCCCGGAGAACCCGGTATGGCCGGCCGAGTGATCCGCCTCGTCGAGCTGCTTCTCCGCTTCCTCCAGGCTTCCCACGGCTACCAGGAGACGACCGAGGGGCGCGCGCGCGTCCGCGAGCTCGTGCTCCGTCGGCACTTCCTCCACGACGAGCTTCAGCTGCTGTTCGAGCGACGCCAGAGCATCCCCGTAGCGGCCCTGGTTTCCGTAGATCTCCGCGAGGTTCCGCTGGGCGTCGACGACGCCCATGGTGTACTGAATCTCCTGAAAGATGGCGAGGGAAGCGAGAAGCGACTCCAGCGCGTCTCCGTAGAGGCCCTGCGCCTTGCGCACCAGGCCGATGTAATTGAGATTGATCGCCTTCTCTCTCAGATCCTCGGACTGCGCCAGGTGACTCTTCGCCTGCTCCAGATAGACGAGGGCGTCGTCGTACTGCCCTTTGAGCCGGTAGATGTTGGCGATGTAGTCGAGGCGGATTCCGAGATTCGTGTGGTCCTGTCGCTCCATCTCGATCTGGAGCGACTCCCGGTACGCGGCGAGGGCCTTGTCGAGATCTTCGCCCGACTCGTGAGCGCGCCCGACCTCGACGAGGTTGTTCGACTCGGACTCCTGGTCGCCCATCTCGCGGGCGATGGCCAGCGCTTTTTGAATCACCGCGAGAGCCTCGCCGGTTCTCCCCATGTTGACGTAGACCTGTCCCATGTTGGAGAACGTGGTCGCCTGGCCCCTCTTGTCCCCCGCCTTCAGGCGGAAGTCCGCCGAGAGGCCGTAGTGCTCGAGGGCCTTCTCGAGCTTTCCCGTCTCGCGGTGGGCGGTCCCGAGAATGGAGTGGATCATCCCCATCGCTTCGAGGTCCTCGCGAAACTTTCCCCCCGCCAGTATCTCGTCGAGCGATCGAATCGCCTCCTCGGCGTTTCCGGACATGATCCGCACGAACGCCAGACCGAAGTGGGCTTCGCCGTAGTCCGGGGCCATGGCGATCACCCGACCGTAGGCGTCGATGGCTTCCGGGAGCTTTCCCAGCCCCTCGTACATCCCCGCGAGGCTCAGGAGGATGTCGGGGTCCTGTGGATAGAGATTGGAGAGCTCGACGTAGGATTTGGCCGCGGTCTCGAGGTCGTTCTTGACCGCCGCCGCCGTGGCATGTATCTGGTAGCGCTCCGCCAGAGGAATGGGGGCCGTCTCCGACAGGCTTTCCGCCCGCGCGCTCGCCGCTTCCGCTTCACGCATCTCCCCCGCGCTCAGGTACGCGTCCGCGAGCTTCGCGAAGGCCATGGCGAAATTCGGATCGAGCGAGGTCGCCTCGTGGAGGAGCTGGATGGCGGCCTGGTTCTCGCCCCGCTGCAGCTCGCCGAGACCGGACTGATACGACCGGAGGGCACTGAGAGAGGAAGACGACACTTCCGCGATCGGCCGGTCGGTATCGCTTCGGAGCTGGTCCCGATCGAGATCGAGCTGGTCCTTGATTAGCCCGGTGATACGATCGACGAGCTGGAAGACCTCCGTGGACGGCGCTTCCGCTTGAAGCGGTATGGGAACGCCCGAGCCCGCCTTGCGCAGCGTCAGGTCGATCCGCAGAGTGCCTCCGGACTCCACGTACTGGCCGAAGACCACCGACTGCGCCGGCGCCTTGTCCGAGACGGCATCGAGAGCGGACTCGTCGAAGCGGGTGTTCTCGGCGATCCCGAGGTCCGACATCACCTTTCGAACGCGTTCTCCCGACACCGGACGCACGTAGCGGGACTGCGAGATGTCCGTCACCAGCATCTCCGGGAGCCCCGTTCGCAGCCAGTCGAGCTCCGCCGCGCCGGTGGCGTTGGTGAAGGGAAGAATGGCCAGGGTCGCGACAGGAGCAGCGGGCGCGACGGGAACGTCGTCCTCGCCGCCGCGCGTGAGGTAGGCCGCGGCGACCGCTCCGAGCGCGAGAACGACCGCGGCCGTGGCGAGCGGGAGCTTGCGCTTCGCGACCGCTCTCTGCACCCGGAGGGTGAGCGAGCTATCGACCTTCTGCCGGTCGAGATCGTCGAGGACCTCCTGCGCCGTCTGGTAGCGAAGCGCCGGGTCCACCTCCATGCATTTCAGGACCACGCGCTCGAGGTAGGCGGGCACCTCGAGCGTGATCTGGCGGGGCGCCCGCGGCTTGTGGGTGAGGCGCATCATCACCTTGGAGAGGGGAGTCTCTGCCTGGTACGGCAGATCGCCGGTCAGCATCTCGTACAGGATGACCCCGATGGAAAAGATGTCGGAGCGGGCGTCGGCCTTCTCTCCGCGAACCTGCTCGGGGGACATGTAGTCGGGAGTCCCGATCATGACGCCGGTGCCCGTCATTCCCCCGGTGTCGGCGGCGGAGCGCGCGATTCCAAAATCCATGAGGAACGGCGTCCCGCTCCGATCGAGCATGACGTTCTGCGGCTTGAGGTCCCGATGGATGACGCCCTGGCTGTGCGCCTCCTGAAGAGCGCTCAACACCTGCCGGGCGATGGGAAGGGCTTCCGAGACCGGGATGCGACCGCGCTTCCGGATCTCCTGCTTCAAGCTCCTTCCCTCGATGTACTCCATCGTGAAGAACTTGATGCCGTCGGCGTCGTCCATGTCATGGATGCGGACGACGTTCTTGTGGGTGATCTTCCGCGCCAGGACCAGCTCCCGCTTGAAGCGTTGCAGCGTCTCGGGGTCGGTCTCCTTATCCGCGCGGATGGTCTTGAGCGCGATGACCCGGTCGAGCTCCTTGTCGAGGGCCTTGTAGACGTGCCCCATGCCGCCCTCGCCCACGAGCTCGAGGATCTCGTAGCGGTTCTTGAAGAGGGTCGACGGGGCGAGAACCCCGGCCGAAGAGCGGGAGCGAGAGCCCGAGCCGCTCCCCGAGCCGGAACCGGAACCGGAAGAAGAGCCGAACGACCCCGAGCCCGACGTCCTCGGGCGCGACCCGGGCGGCACGTACTCCGTAGGAGACTCGGCGGGAGCCTTACGGGTGCGCGATATCTGGAAGTTTCTCGCGGTCTCCCCTCGCGGAAGCCTGAGGTCGTCGGACGTCAGGTCATCCGCGTCCACGAGCGTTTCCCCTGAGGTATCCGGGAGCGGCTTTCCGCACCTCGCGCATCGCGATCGATCGTCGGCGTTGGCTTCGCCGCAATACGTGCAATTCATGGCTCTAACCTCGAGGATGCGCTTTACCAGCTAGTGAGGAGGCTGGGATCGTAGGGAAGCCCCGAGGGGAAGTCAAACTTCTCGATTCCGGGAGCCGAGAGAAGAGGCAGCCGGTAGCCGCCCCTTCTCTCGGGCGAACGGAGTTCTAGGGAATCGCCGGACTCTGGATCTTGTCCGTCAACACGAAGATGAGAGACAAGGCGCGCGCCTTCAACTGCGCGTCGACGTTCCCGGTCGGCGGGAAGTCGCCGGGGTTGGCGTCGATGACCGCGATGAACTGCTCCTCGAGCGTCTGAATCGTCGTGGCGAAGCTGCCGGGGCAGGTCGTGCCCTCGAACGCAGAGATCGCGGCGTCGAGCCCGATCCGAAGCTCGCAGCTCGTGCCCACCGCTCCGGTCGCGGTGACGATGAGATCGTTGAAATCCTCGTCCGGATTCTGGGTTCCGTCGTCGTAGAACAGCGCGAACCGAGTGGGATCGGCGTTGTCCTGATACACCGCGATTCCCAGCAGGCCGCTGTCGCTGAAGCCGTCCGAGAAGATCGGCGTGTCCAGCGGATCGCCGGCGATGTTCTTGAAGTAGAAAAGATAGGGGTCGTCGCCGGGCGCGAAGGGGAAGCTCGCGCCGATCTGCGCGGGGTTGTCGGTAACGATGGGAGTCAGACCTCCATGGGTCGGGGACGCGGTACCGAGCTCATGGTTGAATCCCGCTTCCTTCGCCTTCACCTCGATGGTACCGCCGCCCACGAGGAATCCGTTCCCGGCGGCGCCGAAGGCGCCCTTGCTCGCGGAAACGAGCGACCAGTCGGTGCGCGGCCCGAGACCGGCGAGCTGGAAAGCGGCGTCCATCTGCTGCTCCGTCGACCCGTCGGGGATTCCGCCGGGCGTCGGTGTCCCGACGTCGCAGGCGCCGGCGATCCCCGGAGCTTCGACGTCATACGTCGCGTCGAGGTTGTCGAGCTTGAACCCGGCTTCCTCGCAGGGAGTCATCGTGGTCCTGGATCCCATCAAGTAGGTGGAACGGCTCCAGGAGCCTCCGAGCGGATGGTTGCAGGCGAGGGTGACGTCGGTGAAGTCATAACCTTCCACCGGGGTGTCGTCGCCGATTCCCGGGGAGTAGAAGACACCGGGCTCGGGGCAGAGCTCGTGGAAGTCATAGCCGATCCAGGTGGTCGTGTGCTCCTCGAGACCAAGGGGGATGCCGACGTGATCGCGAATGATTCCGCGGAACCCGGCGCTGGTATTCATGACGCACACCTGAAATGTCTCGGGACCCGTGGGATTGAAGGGGTCCGTTCCCGTCCTGTATGCCCGCACGTGCGGGGGAATGACGTTGGGCAGGCCGAGATCCACGAAGGGCGAGCCCGCGGCGGCGCACACGAAGCCGTCGTAGGTCTTGTCGGGGTCGCAGAGGTAAAGAGAGTCGTCGCTTCCCGGGTCCCGCACTTCGAGGACCTGCTTGCACAGAGCGACCGAGGCCCCATCCTGGACGATCTCCTCCCACTCCGTGCGGAGACCGAGGTTCAGGATCTGGGAGACGTTGTCTCCCGTCTGCGTCGCCTGGAAGGCGCCGGTCGCGATCCCGATTCCGTCCGGGGCGACGACACCCGCGACCTTCCCGCAGGAGGCGCCGGAGGACTCGAAGCAGAGGACCTTGCCGCTCTGGACGGTGGCGAAGATTCTCTCCTCGAGGTCCTGCCCCTGTACCCCGACGGTGACCTTCGCACCCGGCCCGCCGAGCTGAGCGAAGAGCTGCGGAGTCCCGTTTCCACCGGGATAGAGAAGGAGCAGTCCCTGTTTCGTCGCGATGAGCGCGTCGCCGGCCGCGTTGAACGCGAGACCCGTGGGGGTCTGGCTCTTCCCGTTGAACTTGATCTGGGAGAGCACCACCGTCGGCGCGGCGCCGATGTGGGTCATTTTGAAGAGCCTGGCGGGCTTCTGC
>DAISKN010000158.1:11239-11598 GCA_036820975.1 Acidobacteriota bacterium
TGTCTGCCGAGCTGCGCGGCGAGGAGCCGAAAGTCGGTGGCGCGACCATCGCGCCTTTCGTGACCCTCGCGAACTTCACGTCCGCGATGGCGTCGGTGCAGTCGAGATCCTCGAGCACGACATCGAAGTCGTAGCCGCCCGGACGGCAATCGGGTGAGTCGAACGTCTGAGAGCAGCCCGTCGGGTCGAGCTCGAGGAGATCGTCGCCGCCGCTTGCGGCAATCAGGGCGCCGGTCATCGTCGAGATGTCGAGGCCCTCGGGATTCTTGAAGGACACCACCTTCTTGCAGTCCCCCGACTCCGGATCGCAGACGAGAATGGACCCCTTCTTGGTCTTGCTGGCGACGAAGATCAGGTTG
>DAISKN010000159.1:0-11559 GCA_036820975.1 Acidobacteriota bacterium
CGCGAGCTCCGGCGCACCCCGCCTGAGGGGACGGCGCGGACGCTCGCCGCGGGAGCGCTCGCGGTCCTGCTGTCCGGGGTCGTCGCCGGTCTCTTCGAGTACAACTTCGGCGACTCCGAGTTCCAGATGCTGTTCCTCTTCGCGATGAGCATCCCGCCGATTCTGAAAAGGGAACGGGTCGAGTGAGCTCGATGGAAGCCTCCGAGATCGCGGACTTCCTCGAACGCAGCCGCGGCGCCGTCGTGGGAGTCGTGGGCGACGTGATGCTGGACCGCTTCGTGTGGGGCAGGGTATCGCGGATCTCCCCCGAGGCTCCCGTCCCCGTGGTCACGATCGAGCGCGAGGACTACCACCTCGGGGGGGCGGCCAACGTGGCGCGGAACATCGCGAGCCTCGGTGGAAGCCCGCTGCTCCTCGGGGTCGTCGGCGAAGACGAGGCCGGCGGCACGCTGAGGCGCTCCCTCGGCGAGCGCGGGCTCTCTTCGGAGGCGGTTCTCACCGACGCCTCGCGCCGCACCACGGTCAAGACGCGGATCATCGCCCATAGTCAACAAGTGGTGCGCGCCGACTGGGAGTCGACGGACGACATCGCGGGGGAGGTCGAGGCCAGGACCATCGCCCTTCTCGACGAGGTCGTTCGGCGCTCGAAAGCGATCGTGCTCTCCGACTATTCCAAAGGCGCCCTCACGCCGCGAGTCATCGAGAGGGCGATAGCGGCCTCCAAGGACCGCGGCGTTCCGATCCTGGTCGATCCCAAGGTCCACCGGTACCGGCTCTACCGCGGGGTCACCCTCCTCACGCCCAACCTCAACGAGGCGGAGCGCGTCACCGGGATCGACGTCCGCTCCGAGAGCGACCTGAGTCACGCGGCGGAGAGGATCCTCGACGAGCTCGAATGCGAGGCGGTCCTCATCACGCGGGGAGAGCAGGGCATGTCGCTCTACCAGCGGTCCCGCCCCGCGCTTCACATCGCCGCCGCCGCCCGGGAGGTGTACGACGTCACCGGCGCCGGCGACACGGTGATCGCGACCGCCGCCCTCGCCCTGGCCTGCGGCGAGAACCTCTCTCGCGCGGCGGAGCTTTCGAACCGCGCCGCGGGCATCGTGGTGGGAAAGCTGGGCACGGCCACGGTACTCCCGGAGGAGCTCCTCACGGGAAATTCGACCGCAAAGGCGCAAGCGCGCGAAGGCGCAGAGTAACGACGATGGGGTTTGCGTCTTTGCGCCCTGGCGCCTTTGCGTTCTTCCCGGTCTCAATGCCGGAAGTGGCGTCTTCCGGTGAAGACCATGGCGATGCCGTGCTCGTTGCAGGCGGTGATGACCTCTTCGTCGCGCACCGAGCCGCCGGGCTGGATGATCGCCTCCACCCCCGCCTCTGCCAGGACGTCGATCCCGTCGCGGAAGGGAAAGAACGCATCCGATGCCGCGACGGCTCTTTCGACTCCGCCCCCCGCTTTCTGGATCGCGATCCGGCAGGAGTCCACCCGGCTCATCTGACCCGCGCCGACGCCCAGTAGCGCCTCATCGCGCGCCAGCACGATCGCGTTCGACTTCACGTGCTTCGCGACCACCCAGGCGAAGCGCAGCGCCTCTGCCTCTCTCGCCGTGGGAGGCCTCTCGGTAACGACGCGAAGCTCGAGCGCCGCCTCGTCCTCCCGGTCCCAGTCCTGGACCAGAAGGCCGCCGAGCACGCGGCAGAGGTTGAAGCCGCTCCATCCGGGGGGCTCCGGGTCCTCGACTCTCATGAGGCGGAGGTTCTTCTTCTGCACGAGGATCTCGATCGCCTCCGGATCGAAGCCCGGGGCGACTACCGCCTCCAGAAACGTCGAGGAGAGCTCCTCGGCGGTCGGAAGATCCACGGGCCGATTCAGCGCCACGATGCCGCCGAAGGCCGAGACCGGGTCCGTCGCCCGAGCACCTGCGTAGGCGTCGCGAAGGCTGTCCGCGAGCGCCGCGCCGCAGGGATTGGTGTGCTTGATGACGGCCGCTGCCGCGCGCGCCGAGGGAAGCTCGCGCACAAGGCGCCAGGCCGCGTCGAGGTCGAGGATATTGTTGTACGAAAGCTCCTTGCCGTGGAGCTGTGTCGCGCCCGCGGTCCCGAGGCTCATCGATGCGTCGCCCTCGGGGCGGTCGCGGTAGAAGGCGGCGGCCTGGTGCGGGTTCTCGCCGTAGCGAAGATCCTGGAGCTTATCGAAGCGGAGGGTCAGGGTATCGGGGAAGGCGGTGCCGGCCCGAACGGCGAGCGTCGATTCCTCCGCCGCGAGAGTGCCCAGGAACGATGCGATCGCCTGCTCGTAGCGCGCGCTCGCCTCGAACGCCTTCCGGGCGAGATAGAGCCTCGTCGCCAGATCGATCCCCTCGTCGAGCTTCCGTATCACCAGCGCGTAATCCGCGGGATCGGTCACCGCGAGAACGTGCTCGAAGTTCTTGGCGGCGGCGCGGAGCATCGTCGGGCCGCCGATGTCGACGTTCTCGAGAATCTCGGGGATGGGGCTTCCCTTGGCGACGGTCTTCTCGAAGGGATAGAAGTTGACCGCGACGATATCTACCGGGGCGATATCCTGGGCCTCGAGCTCCTCCAGATCCGAAGCCAGGTGCCGGCGCGCGAGAATTCCGCCATGGATGCGGGGGTGGAGCGTCTTCACTCTTCCGCCGAGGATCTCGGGCGAGCCCGTGACCTCTGAGACCCGCCGCACGGGGACTCCGGCCTCGTTCAGGATCTTCGCGGTTCCGCCGCTCGAGACCACCTCGTATCCGCGGGAAGAGAGCTCGCGGGCGAAGTCCGCGACCCCGGCCTTGTCGGCCACACTGACGAGGGCCCGTCGTGCTTTCATGCGTGCATCGCTCCGTTCGAAGGAGAGATTCTAGCTCGGAGCGCGCCCGCCTGGGTAAGCGTTCAGCGGTCTTTCGGGGCGAAGCGATAGCCGGTGAAATCCCCGTTGGCCCGGGTCCAGGCGGAGAGCCAGAGGTAGGACGCCGCGGTGACGCCGCGCGAATAGCTGAGGGAAGTCTCGGCGTAAGGCACGGAACGGAAGTCGAAGCTGGTCGCCGGAACCACTCGACCGTCTTTCCAGAACGCTTTCGACAGCGGAACGACCGATGCGCTCGTTTTCTCAGTCACCCGGCCGAGGATTCGCTCGACCGAGGCCCCGGCGACAGGCGAGGGAAGCGACCCGTCGTGGACCAGCGGGATCCGGGCGAGATGGAGACCCACGAACCGAACGTACTCGGGCGCGACCCGCCGGAGCTCCGGCGAGCCCGCCCCTACCACCGTCGGGTCGGAGAGGTCGGCGGCGATGCGCAGAAGCCGTCCGAGCTCGACCGCGGTCTCCCGGAAAGGCCGGTGCTCGGAGACCATGCGCGCCACCCGTTCGATGCGCCGTTCGACGTCGTCGATGAGGTCCTGAGACAAAGCACCCCGCTGCCCATCGCGGGCGATGAGGGACGCGGTCTCCCCCTCGAGGGTCGAGACACCCGAGAGCAGGAACTCATCGCGCCGCACGAGGACTCGCGCGAGCGAGGGCGGCATGAGCGCCAGGGCGTCGTAGACCATGCCGCGATAGGCCTCGGCCGGCCAGGCCTGTATCTCGCCCGGCAGCAGGACCAGGAGGAGAAGGAGCGGAGCGGAGATGCGCAATGTCTTCATTTCTTGGGCCGCGCGACCACCGAGACCTTGCCGTCCTTCACCGTGACTCCGAAGTCCACGTCCTTGAAGCCCTTCGCCGCGCGGATCTGGTCGGCCTGCTTTTCCAGAGTCTTCCGGAAGCTTTCGTAGTTGAGCTTCGTCGTGGCTTCACCGGCCTTCTGCTTCGCGGCGACGAACGAATCGAAGACCTCGCGGAAAGGGTCCGAGGGAGCGGCGGGCGGCGGCGACGGCTTCGCGGCGCTCCTTTTGCCTTCGCGTTGGCCGGGAAGCCTTCCCTCTTCTTTCAGACGCGTTCTTCGATTCCACATCTCCATGTACGTGTTGAACCGCGCCTGGAGCATCGAGAACAGGGACTGCTCGGACAGGTTCCGCGGCGGAGAGACGTTGTACCGCCTCACGATGTCTTCGCAGATCTTCTGGGTATCGCTCGGGGGCTTGGGAAGAGCGCCCGAGAACCACTGCTCGTACTCGCGCTCGAGGAGGCGGAAAGTCCTCTGCAGCTTCGCCATGTCCTCCTGAAACCCCATGATGAACGGAACTCCCCGGGCGCCGCGCGAAGCGGACTCTACGCCTCGTCTTTCTTGAAGAACCAGAAAAATGGAAGCCAGAGCTCCCGCGCGCCGGGAACCTTCTTCCCCTTCACCAGGATCTCGCAGCTCGGAAAATCGCCTACGAGAGTGAAGAGCTCGTGGAGTCTCTGGACCTCGTCGATTCCGAAGACCGCCGAATGCCGGAGGAAACGGTCGCTTCCTGCGGTGCCATAGCCCCTCGACTTCTCCGCGATCGCGATCGCCTTGCGGTAGCGCTCCTTGCGCTCGTCGTCCTCCTCCGCGCCGGGGGGACCGAAGACGACGGAGATCGTGAGCTCCTTGCCCACCCGATCCGGATAGAGGATCTCGAGCATCTCGGGATCGAGATGGGAAACGTCGTCCTCTTCCCGCTCGATAATCTGCGGGAGGCGCTCGATGTAGTTGCGTGGACGGTTCTCGGGCATCGTCGGCGCGTATGGTAGAATGCTACGCTTCTGGGTCCCGCCTTGTCAAAAACACCCGAATCACGGTCTCTTCGGAGACTTCCCAGCGTGGAAAAGCTCGTGTCGCAGCCGGGCTTCGAGGCGCTCTCCCGGGAGTTCGGCCGGGAGCTGGTCGTAGCCGAGACCCGCGCGTTTCTGGCGGAGCTCCGGCGCCAGCCGTCGGAATCGGCGATCGAGCGAGGCCTCTCGGGGATCGAGGCCGCGATTCGAGCGCGCCTCGAGAACGCGGTCGCCCCCTCCCTGCGGAGAGTGTTGAACGCGACGGGGGTTCTCGTGCACACCAACCTCGGGCGGGCGCCGCTCTCCGAAGCCGCCATCGCCGCCGTCTCCGGGATCGCGCGCGGATACTCGAACCTCGAGCTGGATCTCGAGACGGGAAAGCGGGGGAGCCGGCACCGGCACGCCGAGCGCCTCTTCGCCGCTCTCTTCCCGGAAAAGCCGGCGCTGGTCGTGAACAACGCCGCGGCGGCCCTCATGCTCGCCCTCAACACCTGCGCCCTCGGAAAGGAAGTCGTCATCTCCCGGGGGGAGCTGGTCGAGATCGGAGGCTCGTTTCGCGTCCCCGACATCCTGGAGCGAAGCGGGGCGCGGCTGCGCGAAGTGGGCACGACCAACAAGACGCGCCTGTCCGACTACGCTTCGGCAGTCGGCCCCGGGACCGGGGCGATCCTCCGGGTCCATCCCTCGAACTTCCGCGTCGTGGGGTTCACGGAATCGGCGGCGACGGAGGAGCTGGTCCGACTGGGTCGAGAGCGCGGTCTTCCGGTCATCGAGGACTTCGGGAGCGGCAACCTGGTCTCGCTCGGCCCGTTCGGCCTTCCGCAGGAGCCGACGGTCGGCGAGAGCCTCGCGAGCGGAATCGATCTCTGCATCTTCTCCGGCGACAAGCTCCTCGGAGGACCGCAGGCCGGGGTCCTGATCGGAGAGGGCTCGCGGGTCGAGGCCTGCCGGCGAAACCCCATGGCGCGGGCGCTTCGGGTCGACAAGCTGGTGTACGCCGCGCTCGAAGCGACGCTCTCGGCTTACGTTCGCGGCAGGGCCTTCGAAGAGATTCCCATCCTGCGAATGCTGGCGCTTCCGGCGGAAGAGATCCGGAGCCGCGCTCTCGCGCTTGTTTCCCGTCTCGAGAGCATCGAGGGGCTCACGCTCGAGCTTCAGCCGAGCGCTTCTTTCGTCGGAGGAGGCGCCGCCCCCGACGCCGGGATTCCGACGTGGGTCATCGCCATTCGGGGACGGGAGCGATCCGCCGAGACGCTCCTCCAGGCGCTTCGCCGGAACCAGCCGCCCATCCTCGCCCGCATATCCGAAGACCGGGTGCTCCTCGATCTGAGAACGATCCTCCCCGACGAGGAGGCGATTCTGGAGAAGGCTCTCCGCACCCTGGCCGTTTAGATCCTGGTGTAAGAAGGAGCTAGAGAATCGCGAGCGCCGCCGCCCGGGCGAGCTCGACGAAACCTGCCGGCGCGATCGCGAGCGCCACAGTCGCGACGATCGCGAGGACGATGGCGGCGAGCCCCGCCCCATTTCCGACGGTTCTCGCTCCTCCAGGATCCCAGGCGCGGGCGACGACGCGCATGGAGCCGATCGCGAGAAGGAAGTGGAGCGCCACGGCGACCAGAAGCGAGATCGCGTGGCTCTGACCGAGAACGGCGCTCGCCAGCGGGAAGAGGGCGACGGACCCCGGAAACGGAGGGAACGAGCAGGCGGATAGAACGCCCAGAGCGAGAACCAGCCTTCGGGAGCCCGACCCCAGATTCGAGACGCCGTCGATGGCGTCGGTTTCGTCCAGGGCGGCCGCGACCAGGAGAAGTGACACGCCGGAAGCGGCGAGCACCATCAGAGACGGGCCCCCTCCCTGCGCGCCTCCGAGCAGGGCGAAGAGCACGAGACCGGCCCGCGCGAGCGCTAGCGCCGTCAGGAACGTGGTGACGCGCGTCGCACCGAGAGCACCGAGGGTGCCGAGAGCCAGAGCCCCCAACGACAGAGCGTGGATGGCTCCCAAGGCCGCCCCTTCGGGAATCCGGGCGGAGGAAATCCTCAGAAGCACCGAGGACACGGCGACGAGGAGCGAGAACGAAGCCGCCATCCGGGTCACGAGCCCCGAAGTGTCGCTTCTCAGGACCTCGCGGCTCAGGACGAGCCACCACGTCGAGAGGCCGGCGACGAGGAGAACGGGGCCGACAACCTTGGAGTCGGCCGCAAGGATCAGAGCGAGTCCGATTAGGACCGCGATGCCCGGGACGAAGAAGTAAAGAAGCCGTTCCCTCCCTTGCCGCACCAGTATCCCGAAGAGAAGGATGGCGGCTACCGACCACGAAAGCTCGCTCGTCGATGCCGCGGCGATCGAGAGGCTCACTCCCAGGTGGAGGCGACCCAGGGATTCGACTTCCCGCTCCGAGGTCAGCGCCGCGAACGTGAGCGCCCCGAGGACGGAAGCGGCGAGGAACAGACTGAAGCGGTCCGAGCCGACGCCGGCGTGCCAGAGCCACACGATCGAAAGGAGCGCGAGGGCGTCGACCGGGGCGACCATTCTCCGTCCCCACCCGCTCGCCGCCCGGGAAGACAGAACCCACGCCGCGAGCAGCGGAAGGCCCGCAGGCACGAGAAGAACGAACCTCATTCCTCCTCCGCGGTCGCGAGCGTTCTCGAGTCCACGGGAAGGTACCTCGACGACGCGAGAAGCGAGAACACCCAGAAGCCAAGGAGCGGCAGGAGGAGCAGGCGTTGTCTTCGAGAGAGAGGCGGAAATGTTCTCTCGGGGCGAAGCATCGCGAGGAGCAGCCCGAGCACGGCGATCGCGGTGAGCGCGGGTGCGGTGCTCCATTGTTCCCGAAGGACGACCCAGCATGGGGGAAGGAACATCGCGACGGCGATGCCACGGGTGAGAGCCGTACCGCGAGCGTCTTCGGAATCCCCTTGCCAGAGGGCGAGCGTCGTCAGAGCCAGGGCCAGCTGCAGCATTCCCGCGCGCCCGGCGGCGACTCCCTCGGACGTGGGGGAAAGAAGTCCGAGAAGGACGAGTCCCTGGAACCCGGCAAGGAGAGGGGCCCAGGTTCGCCGCGAAGCGAGACCGGCGTAGAGAAGCGAGAGCGCCGCGAGCACCATGACGTAGTGAGCACCTTCGCTCCGCCCATGGGCGGGCAGTACGACGCGTACGAAGAACAGCGTGCCCGCGAGGCTCCATCCCCCGAAGAGGAGGAGCCGCCCCGGAATCGCGAGCGCCGAAGCCGCGCCCGATATCCAGGAGGTGAGGGGAAAGAGCGGGGCGGCGCATGCCACCACGGCGGCGCCCAGGAGGAACATCCGGTTCTGAAAATCGGGGAACATCACCAGGGACGGAAAGCGCGCTATCTCGGCCGAGGGGAAGCCCGTCTGGACCCAGATAAGGTGATAGGAGATCGCGATGTAGACGAGGGCGAGCGTCGCGCCCGCCGCCTGGAACAAGAAGAACTTCTTCATCTCCCCGACGCGCCCGAGAAGGAGCGTGAGCGCAAGGAGTCCGGCACCGTAGAAAGCCAGGAACTGGGCGCCGTCGCCCGCGGTCGCGAGGCCGAAGAGCGCCGTCTCCGCGAGGAGGATGAGACAGGCCGCGCGCCGCCCGAGCTCGCGAGAGCCCACCGAAACCAGGGCGAGGAGCGCGAGAAAGGCGATCCAAACGACCAGAACCGAGCCGAGACCGTCGACGAAAAAGTCGTAGGAAAGTCCCAGCGACGGCACCCATCTCCGAAGCTCGCGAGGGCTTCCGCCGGGCTCGAATGCGAGGGACACCGTCGTGGCGAGAGCGAGCGAGAGAGCCGCGCTTCCGACGGATAGCTTCCTGCGAAGCGCCCAGCGGTCCTCTGCCGGAAGGGCCGAGAGCAGAGCACCCGCTGCCGGCGTCCAGACGAGCACCGAGAGGATGGAAGAGGCCGGAGGCCAGCTCATGAGAAGAAATCGGTCAATATAAAGAGGAGGCAGCGGCGTGTCAACCCGGACTTGACACGAGGCGGGGCGACGGCGGACAATGATATCTGCCGGTTTAAGTCCAATGATGACTTAACATAGGCAAGGCAGGACCATCCTTGATTCGCGTGCGCGCTGGATCCGATCGATGATCACGGGCTTCAATACCGACGTCCCGTACATGGGCGATGTCTACCACGTCCAGACGGAGGACAAAGGCAAGGACAACCCCATGGTGGAGTCGCTCATCTACAAGGGCGGCGAAATCCTCGGGGCGCGGCGCACCGCCTATTCCAAGTTCCTGAAGAACGGGTACGACGAGAAGACGGTCATCAAGTTCATGGAAGAGCAGCACCGGAGCGTCATCGACGAGGTCCGGCGGGGCCGCTATGCCAAGACCAAGGGCGGCCTTCTGGGCGACGACACCAACGTGTCGGACCAGAGTCTCGATCAGGTGATCCTCAATTATCTCGCCACGAACAAGAAGGAGGAGAAGAAGTAGCCTCCTCCAGCGAAATCCGCGTCCGCCTCAACGGCGAGCCGCACCTGCTCCCGCCGGGAATTTCCGTCCAGAAGCTCCTCGAGGATCTCGGTCTCGACGCCACCCGCGTCGCCGTCGAGTGGAACCGCCGCATCCTCCGGCGGGCGGAGCTCGGAAGCGCCATCGTCAGAGACGGCGACGAGCTCGAAGTCGTCACCTTCGTCGGTGGCGGCTGAGGCCGCTTCGCAGTAAGCTGAGCGCGAGCGAGAGAGCTCATCGTCATGATTGTCGCCGGCCGCACGTTTCGATCCCGCCTCATCGTCGGCACGGGCAAGTACGCGAGCTTTCCCTTGATGAAAGCCTGCCACGAGGCCTCCGGCGCAGAAATGGTCACGGTCGCCGTCCGGCGGGTGAACCTGAAGGATCGCAGCAAGGAATCCCTCCTCGATTTCATCGATCGGGATCGGTTCGCGATCCTTCCCAATACCGCGGGGTGCTACACGGCGGAAGACGCCGTGCGCGCCGCGCGCCTCGGGCGGGAAGCGGGCCTCTCCGAATGGGTGAAGCTCGAGGTCATCGGGGACGAAAAGACTCTCTACCCCGATACAGAAGCTCTCGTCCAGGCGACGAAAATCCTCGTGGGTGAGGGCTTCGTGGTTCTTCCCTATACCAACGACGACGTCGTGGTCGCGAAGAAGCTCGAGGCCGCGGGGGCGGCCGCGGTGATGCCTCTCGGCGCACCCATCGGCTCCGGCCTCGGAATCCAGAACCCGGGGAACTTGACCCTCCTCCGCGAGGCGATCGCGATTCCGATGATCGTCGATGCCGGAGTCGGGACGGCCTCCGACGCCGCTGTTGCGATGGAGCTCGGCGCCGACGGGGTGCTGATGAACACCGCGATCGCCGAGGCGAAGGATCCGGTCAAGATGGCCGAGGCGATGAAGCTCGCGGTCGAGTCGGGAAGGCTCGCGTTCGAGGCCGGCCGCATGCCTCGTCGGCGCTACGCGAGCGCCTCTTCTCCCCCTGACGGAATCGTCGGAATGGGGGGAGTCGTCGGAGCCGGCGCGAGGCGCTGACTTCTTGGAGCCCGAGCCCTCCGAAGCCACCCTCGCCGAGCTCGAAGCCAAGCTCGACGAAGAAGAAAAAGTCTATCTGGAATTCCTGGCGACGATCGACCGCCTCGCCGCCAACCCCGCTCCCTACGAGCGCGACCCGGGGATTCCCGGGCTCCTGTCGGAGCTGAACCGGACCGTCGCCGTTCCCCCCCAGGGAGAACCGGCGCCGGCGAAGGGACTGAAGGGACTCGTCCGGAGATTCGCGCGAAAGCTCGTCGAGCCCGATCTCATCCGTCTCGAGAACGCTCTGGCCGGACAGCGCGAGTTCGACTCGATCCTGGTCCGGTTCCTGAACCGTTTCTCCGAGAGCGCCAACGCGTCGGCCGCGAGGGCCGCGGAGCTCGCCTCGGCGCTCGTCGGCTTCGCCCAGCGAATCGACCGGCTCGCGGACGCGAAGGACCGTCTCTACGCCTCGCTCGGGAACCGCCGCTCCGACCTGCTGCTGGAATCGATGGACAAGCGCGTCGAGGCGGTGCGCCTCGGGATTCGGAAGGCCCAGGAGCGGCTCGAGGGAATGAGCACGACTCTCGCGCTCGCGCGGGCGGAGCTCGCGGCGCGGCCGGGGACGGAATCGGGATCGGGAGCGCCGACGCGGGAGCGGCTCGAAGAGGCCCGCTATGTGGCGTTCGAAGAGCGCTTCCGCGGAAGCTCGGAGGAGATCCGCGGGAAGCTCTCCGACTACGTTCCGTACTTCCGCGGCTCCGCGCCGGTGCTCGACCTCGGATGCGGCCGCGGCGAGTTTCTCGATCTCCTGCGGAAAGCGGGCATCGACGGCCTGGGAATCGACGGAAACGCCGAGATGATCGCGCGTTGCCGGGACCGCGGGCTATCCGCCGAAGTGGGCGACGTGATCGACTTCGTGGCGGGCCGTGAGCCGGCTTCGTTCGGAGGCATCTTCGCCGCTCAGCTGGTGGAGCATCTTCCCCCGCGCCTCCTGGGAGGATTTCTCGAGAGCTGCCACCGCGCGCTACGTCCCGGGGGCCGTCTGGTGCTGGAGACGGTGAACCCGAGAAGCCTCGTCGCTCTCGTCGAAGCTTTCTATCGAGACCTCTCGCACGAAAAACCGCTCCATCCCGAGACGCTGGATTTCGTCCTCCGGGCGGCGGGCTTTCGCGAGGTGGAGCTGCGCTACACGAGCCCGGTCTCGGAGCGGGCGCGGCTTCTTCCGCTGACCGCGGCCGAGCTCGGAAGCGGCACCTCGACGATCAATCAGAACTTCGGGAAGTTGAACGCGTTTCTCTTCGGCGATCAGGATTACGCCGCCATCGCCACCAAGTGAGGAGGGTGGAGCCGCTGGCGCGGCCCCACCCGATTCCCGGACGAACGGCATCAGCGGCGAACGG
>DAISKN010000160.1:0-11518 GCA_036820975.1 Acidobacteriota bacterium
GTGGCATAGACGTGGAAGCCGGGGAAAACGAGGAGGAGCGCCACGGCCGCGGTGGCGAGCTGGGGTCGTCGGCATGCGAAGAGGCAGGCCATCGTCAGGAGCGAGCAGGCGAGGCCGAGCCCCCTCGCAACGTCGGGTATGGCGAGACCCGTAAGCCATCTGCCGCCGGCGACGAGGAATATCCACAGGGGATGGGAGAAGCCTTCCACCCGTTCGCCGTCGTTGAAGGTGAGCCCCTGTCCGTCCAGCAGGCGGCTGACGTAGCGAAAAGAGATATAGGCGTCGTCGCTGACATGCGACCAGAGGAAATACTGGAGGGCGAGCGTGAGCGCGCAAGCGGCGAGGAGGGTCATGCGCGGAGTCACGTCACCGCCTCCATTCGAAGGTCATCTTGCGCCGGATTTCCCTTTCGCGCCACGCGAAGGCGGGTTCGGGCACCCGTTTTCGTCCTTAGACGCAGGAGGCATCATGGAAAAGGAAGGAAAACCGCCCATTCTGGAATTCTGGCTGACCGGGGAGCAGTGGGTCCAGTTCACCCGGGCGATGGAGATCTGCCATCGCCTGAGGGGCGGACCGGTAGGTCCCGCCGAGTGCCTCGAGCTCGTCTGCCGGAGCTACATCGAGAAGTCCCGGGCCTTGAGCCGTGAGGGGATAAGGCGGCCGCGCGCGTTCCTGTAGCAACAACCCAAAACAGGAGGACCCTCATGAAACGTCGTGAATCGCTGCGCACTCTGTTTCTGGCCGCGGCTCTGGCCGCCGCCTCGGCCGCCCCGGTCTGGGCCTCGTCCGATGAGCTGTACTATCCGGCGAGCAACTGCCACCCCTTCGACGGGGCGAGCTGGCAGGGGGGCGGAAGCTCCGGCTTCGCCTTCAACTCGGCGGCGGGCGGATGGTACAACTACGATGCCAATGACCCCCAGGCGCTCGTCTGTCCCGTGCCGTACTTCCGGAACACGAACAACCTCGAGGCGATCACGGTCCGCGTCGTCGTGGACGATCGCCACGGGTCCCGATTCACGCGAGCCTTCCTCTGCGGGAAGGACTCGACCGGCCCGAAGATCTGCGACAGCGCCGACAATTTCCCCACGATCTTCGGGACGTCGACGATCGAGCTCACGATCCAGCCGAGCTCTTCGACGCGGTTCGTGTGGATCGAGGTCGAGGTGCCGGACAACGACGACGACAACAACGCCATCACCCTGAACGGGACCAGCGGAGTCATCGGCTACCGCGTGTTCCGGGAGTAGGAGAGCCTGCGGGGCGAGGCGGGGCGACGAACCCGCCTTGCCCCCGGCACACAGCGTCGGCAGACGAGATGGGTTGCTGGTCCAGAAAACCGAGAACCACGGCCTTCCAATCGGGATGATAAATCGCGCCGACGTGGCCGACGCCGGACGCAATCCAGACCTCGTGGGCTCCGGGGTGGGCGTCGACGATCCGCCGCACCACCGACTCCGGCATTCGCCGATCGTTGCCATCCACGATCGCCAGAAGCGGCGCCCGGATGCGGGACGCCGCGACCACGGCATCCACGTCATCGGCGTCGAATCCGGCCAGCCACTCCGCGCCCAGGATGGTCAGTGGGATGAGAGGGAACCACGAGGGCAGGCCGTAGAGAAGCCGTGCGTGGTGAGCCACGGTGTCGCGATAGGTGTCGAAGGGCGCTTCGGCGATGACTGCCCGGACATCGGTGCTGTCGGCGGCGGCGAGAATCACCGCTACGGCCCCCATGGAATGGCCCATCAATATGAAGCCGCCCGAGGCGAGCCCTTCGGTCTCCAGATAGCGCATCGCCGCGCGGACGTCGTCGCTCTCATGTCCACCCAGGGTGGTGAACGTGCCTTCGCTTCGGCCGTGCCCTCGTAAATCGGGAAGAAGTACCGTGTGTCTTCGGTCGAGGAACGCCTGCGCGTGCTCCTGATAGCTCTCGAGGGTGTCGCCGAGTCCGTGGACGATGATGACCGCGGGATGCTCCGGGTTGCCGCGAGCAAGCCACGCGCCCAGGCGGAGTCCGTCGGAGTCGAACCAGACCTCCTCGTACCGGTCCGGGGTGCGGCCAGAAAGGGGCACGCGAGGAGGCTTGGTCAGAACGAAGGCGAAAACGGCGGGGAGCGCGACGAAGAACGCCCCTCCGTAGAGAGCGATACGGAGAAGGAGCCTCTGTCGCGGCGTGTACCCTAGCACTTCGTAGCCGCCATCAATCGCTCGACGGTATCCGACCACATCGACAGCTCCTGCGCGGTCGGGGCGAGCGCGGGGTCTTTCTCCAGCCTCCCGAGGACGTCGGATTGGAGATTCGACTCCATGGCTTCAGGAGGATATCAACCGCTGCCGCGGGGAGCCACCCGGCGTTCCCGGTGAAAGAAGATCCTCGCCGCCCTGCATCATTCCGTCATCGTCGCTTTACAGCTGGAAACGCTCGTGGTAACGTCCGTGCATCAACCGAAGAACAGGGAGCCAGGCATGGGCCAATCGAAGCCCGAGCAGATTTTCATCAGTTACGCCCACGAGGATGCCTCCTGGAGGGAGGAGTTCGAACGGATGCTCGCTCCCGCCTGGGAGCGTGGTCTCATCGGAGTATGGTCCGACGAGAGCGTCACCGCGGGTGAAGACTGGTCCCGGAACATCCACCGAGCGCTCGAAAGCGCTCGTATTGGACTTCTGCTGGTCACCGACCACTTCTTGAGGTCGGAGTTCATCACCCGGGTCGAGCTTACGAAGCTCCTGACGGCGGCGAAGAAGGGCGGCGTCTCGATTCGGTGGGTTCCCGTCTCTGCGTGTCTCTATCAGTACACCGACCTCAAAGGGATCCAGGCCTGTTGGGATCCCGAAAGTCCTCTCGACAAGCTCACGGAAGCCGACCGCAAGGCGGCGATCCAGAAGATCTGCATCGAGATGGTCGAGGAGATCGGCGCCGCGCCCAAGGTCAGCGTTGGCCGCAGGGAAAATCTGCGGGACCGCGTGCAGGAGCGGCTCGGTGACAAGTACGTCATCGCCGAGGAGGTCGGCACGGGGAAGTTCTCGATCGTCTACCGTGCCGAGCGGAGGCACCCGACGCGAACGGTCGGCGTGAAGGTTTTCGTCGCGTCGGAGCTCGACGACTGGGCGAGGCAGGCATTCCTCGACGGGGTCCGGCGCGCCGATGAGCTGACCAGCCCGGCGTTCATCAAGATCCTGGACCACTTCATGGACGACTCGCCGGAGTTCCTGGTGACGGAGTTCGTCGAGGGAGAGCAGCTCTCGAGCTTCATGCGCCGTTACCCGCAGGGACTCCCGCTTGGACAAGTGAAGTCCATCCTCCTCGATCTGGCGAGAGCGCTCGAGGAGGCGCACGGACTTGGTTGGCGGAGAGGGGAGATGTGCCCCTCGGACATCCTGCTCGAATCGTCGGGCCTGCCCCGGCTGTCGGCGTTCGACTTTTCGAACATGCTGCGGGAGCACGCGCACCTCGCGGGTAACTTTCTCGTGGACCGTGAGTCTCTCGCGTACATGACGCCGGAGCGGTTCTTCGGGCGGGAGGCATCCGAGCTCACCGACCAGTACTCTCTCGGGATCATCGCAACCGAGCTCCTGGGAGGGATCCGAATCCCCAGGGTGGTGAGGCCCTGCGATTTCGAGCTCAAGCGGAGCTTGTTCGCGGACCTCGAGGCCGGGAAGGGGGATTGGGCGATGCGCTCGCCCCAGTTCACGGGCGTCGTATGCCGTATGCTCCGCACCGAGCCCGAGGCCCGCTGGCCCGCGATGGAAGTGGTGCGAGACCTGTTGCGGGAGATCGAGATAGAGGAGTCGCCCGAAGAGCTCCACCGGAAGATGGCGATGACGGGCTACCTGCGCTTTCAAGCTCTCGGGGTCGAGGGGGAGCGGAGGTTCTTCACGAAGTTCTACGAGAACCTGTTCACCGTCATGCCCGAGATGGAGGTCCATTTTCAGTCGATCGATATGGAGCGACAGCACCGGATACTGAACGGCGCCATTCACACTCTCCTTACCTTTCGTCCCGATTCCCAGGCGGCAACGGAGAACCTGGACGCCCTCGCCAGGCGGCACGCGAACCTCGGGCTTACCGAGCGCCACTACGCGCTCTTTCTCGATACTCTGGTGCAGACCATCCAGGAGTTCGGGGAGAGCGACCCGGCCCAGCGCGCGGCCTGGCGGAGCGCCCTTTCGCCGGGGATCGACTTCATGTGGAAGTGTCAGCAGAAACACGAGAGCAGCCCGGCCGCGAAACCGCCGAAGACCGTGAGCAAGCGGGGGAAGCGGAGTGCTTCGCATCGACCCTCTCCGCGCCCTTGATCGCGCGCGGCCTCCGGGCGCCTTCGAAAGCGTGTCAGGCCGATGGATGGATTCCCGTCAGACAGCCGTCAGTCGGAGCACCAGAGCGTTCGGGTCGATCGCAGCGGGTAGCCGGAGCTCCGGCTCGTCCGGGCCCAACTCCGTCGTAAGGCGCAGCTCGCCTGTCATCTCGCGCACGGAGACAGAGAATCGAGAGGGCAGGTCGAACTGGATAGTTCCTTGCTTGGGATTGAGGGCGGTCACGAGAATCTCCTTGCGGTCACCGCTGGCGAGACTGAAGACCTTGAACGGTCCGTCGAAGGCCTTCACGGGCGAGCCCGCCCAACCCGCGTTGAAGCTCGATGCCCCGTGCCACGGGAAATCGCGGGTCGTGTCCCGGAATGCCTTGACCACGCCGAAGATCGGATCCCGGGTCAGCCCGGGCTCGCAGAAGAATCCCTTGTGCGTATGGAGGGTGACGCCGACCCCCGCCATCGTCGCCACCCAGACCATCGTGCCGTAGAGGCTCCAGTCCCTGGTGGAGCCCCGGTAGTTCCAGCGCTCGAATTCCTCGTCGGTCGTGAGGAAGATGTTCTCGTCGGAGCGGCCGTAGCCTCCCTTGCCCGGGTGGGATTTTCGAGAGGCATCGCGGTCCTGATAGAGATGCCACGAGCCGCGGCACCATCGGGGATTCCCTTCGACGCTCACCGTGTCCCTGGGGAAATGCACGTTCCAGTAGTCGAGCTCGCTCGACGAGTGGTAATCGAAGTACGGAGCTCCCTCTTCCGCCGGTTGCGAGCTTTTGCCGTCGATGCGCGGTGGATGTCCTCCATCGCTCGCGGTGAGAATGACCTTGGGGTGGTGCCGCCGGAGGATCTCGCCGCACTTGTTCAGGAATTGAACCCGGCCCTGGAATCCGAGAGGGGCCAGATGGTGGAAGTGATCCGTCTCGTTGCAGATCTCGAGGACGTGCTCCGGCCTCTCGGCGAAGTATCGAGATATGAACTCGAGGTAGTCCTCGACGCGGCTCCACAGAACTTCGTGTCCGCCGTGCCCGGGCGGGCGGCCCGCGCGACCCTCGGCGTCCCGGGTGAAGAGAGGCTGCATGCCTCCCCAGAAGATCGTGTACTGCGCCCGTATTCCCCGTTGGGCGAGTTGATCGAGACGCCAGCCGAGCTCCTCGAAGTGCGCTTCGTCCGGCGCCGCGTCGACGGACTTGCCCTTGTCCACTCCTTCGTCGTGGCGATAGTGGGTTCCCTGGCGGTACGGGATGACGTTCGCTTTCCCCACGGGGTTATCCCAGGTGAACGTCTGCGCGAGCCGCGCCATCTCGACGCCCGCGTCGGCGAGCTCGTCGGCTACGGTGAGAAACGCGCCCCGGCTCACGTCAGGACTCGCGGCGTAGAACAGGGAGATCCCGAGCTCGAAGCTCTTTTTTCCCGTGGAGGGCTCGAACAGCACGTTGTCCAGGACCTCTACCGGGGCAGCGGGGCGATTGCGCCGATCCTGAAACTCGGGCGACGCCCGCAGCTCTTCCCGGATCTGGTCCTCGGTCTTGACGTTCTTCCGAAAATCCTCGGCGTAGCTGCGCGCGGATTCGTCGACCCAGGCGCCTCCCGGCTCTCGCGGCCCCGGATCGCGACCGAGGAGCTCTCGGTATGCCGCGCGGACTCTGGCTTCGGCGCGGGCGTAAGCCTCGGCGGATTCGGCGAGCACTCCCTTTATCGCCGCTTCGGTGAGGTCGTGGTACATGAGGCCGATGACGTAGTCGTAGGCGCCGGCGTCGTAGGGGCTCTTGAACGGATCGCGCCCGAGAATCCGCAGATAGGCGCCTTGCACGATGACTTCCGCTTCGACTCGGCTGAGGGCCGCGACGTTTGGCATTTCTCCCGCCCTTCGATTCCGGTGATGTCAAAAGAGCTTGCGGTCCTCGAGAAGCTCCCTCGCTTCGCGGACGGCTTTGTCGTCCCGGTGGTTGAGTGCATCGGGCACGTCGAGAAAGTCGAACTTCGAGGCCTTGGCTGCGACGCTTTCGAGCAAGTCCGGCGCGGCGAATCCGTCCTTGATTTTCTTGGAGACGCTGGCCGCGACCTGCTCGCGATCCCGTGAAATGAGGTTCCTGGAGCTATTGATCGCCTGGCGGAAGTCCACCCAGATCCGATTGAGCCGTTCCTTTCTCTGCTCCTGAGTGAGCCCCTGGTCCGACAGGACGGACGCGATCTTCTCCTCGAAGGGCGCGAACTCGGGAAATCCCCGCCAATCGTGCCGCGTCTCGCGGCGCTCGATCTCGATGACCATGTAGTCGTGGGCGTTGTAGGGCTCGGCGCTCCCGGGTCGATCGCCTGTGACCAGCCGTCCGTTGTCGAACCAGAGGCGCGAACGGTCGACCTCCGTGGGCGCGGCGTCTATCCCCACGTGGAAGCCCGCCTTCAGGGGGTTGCCGGAGAAGAAAGAATCCCGCACTCCGAGCTCGAGCCGCGTCTCGTTCAATCCCAGGACGCTTTCGACGCCCTTCTTCACGGCGCCCGCGATCTCGTCGGCGCCGCCGAGCCCCAGACCGGGAATGGAGGCGAGCGTCGAGAGCGTGTCCACCAATGCTTTCGCCGCGTCTCCTCCCGGGACGGAGTAAAGACCCACGAGCACGTCGAGATCCTCTCCGAGAAACGGTGTGGGCCCGGCGAGGCGATAGTTGAAACCCGCGATCCGATCGAGGTTCGCGTCGCTGATATCCCGGAGCTGGCCGGGGCCGGCGAGGCTGTGCGTCTCCTCCCCCTGGTACTTGGTGAAGCCGTGCAGGAGCGGGTAGTACTTCTGCCAGAGCTTGCGGGTTCGCTGAAGATACAACTCGCTCATCCGCACGACGAAATAGGCATCGTCCGGCTCGATGAGCGCACCCGAAGGGCTGCCCGTCACGTGGTCGTCCGGGATGCGCACCCAGGTTTTCTTCGGAGCGTTGTTTCTGAAGATCTCGAGGAAGCCCATGAGCTAAGCCCCTTTCTTGTAAACGGCGGAAGAGCAGTCTGCTGTCCGACGAGCCCGAAGCGCGGGTTTTTCCACAATCATGCGAGCTCTCCGAGGAGGGCGGCGAATCGGTCCGCAATCGGCTTGAACGTTCCGTCGAGCCTGCGAATTCCGTAGTGGTCCAGGGGGTCCTTCGGGTCCGGGCCGGAGTTGAGCTGGTACCAGACCACGGCTTTCACCCGGGGAAGCCCTGCCCAGAAGCGCAGCTCGGCTTCCATGCAGGCCGATACCTCCTCTTCGGTCATTCGAACTTCCAGATCGGGCAGAAACAGGCGGCGCACCCGGTCCGGCCCCTCGGTTCGGCCGGTTTCCGTGACCCAGACATCCGCGTCTTCAACCAACCGGAAGAGCTCCTGGATCTCCTCGTCGCGTGTCTCGAATCCCGGATGCGGGCTCGTGGAGTCCCGGCCATTCGGATAGCGATGCACCGCTACCGCGGCGCCGGCGGGGAGTCCCGGGGACAGCATCTTGCGCAGATAGGTCAGGCCCCGTTGGTTCAGATTGGAGACCGAAGGCGTGAGGACGACGGAGCGATCGGTGAATTCGCGAACGACCGCGTAACATTCGGCAAAGGTCTCTCCGAGCAGCTTCGGGTTGTCCTTCCAGGAGTCGACTCCGAGATCGGGCTCGTTTCCGATCTCGAGCGCCGGAGGCTCCGGCCGGTCGAAATACGAGAAGTCGCCCAGTTTCTCGCAGACGTCCGCCACGTGCTGCCTGAGGCTGTCCCTGGTCCACGGGGCGCCGGTCGTACTCGGGTGCTCCCGGGTCATGCGGCCGCCGGCGATGAGGAACAGCGGATGAAGACGCTCGTAGTCGGCGAGCTCTTCCAGGAGCTGCCGGCAGAGGTCGTGGTCGTCGGGGAGGTCCTGGCGAATCCCCTGGAAGCCGAGGGAGGCGATTCTGTCGAGGAGCTCCCGTCCGATCGAACCTCCGGCAGTCGGAATGTAACCGAGGTTGAGGTAAAGCTTCATCCCGCAGCTCGTCCTCGCGATGAACGGAACCCCGACGAGAGTATCGCGCCCTCCGGGGCCGCCACAACGTCCTCCCCCCGGGCGAAGATGGTGACGATTGTATGCGGGTCAGAGAGGCAACGTCACCTGCAAGCGGGGGAGACACGTTCAGACGCGGCGCCGGATTATGACCCGGTGCTTTTCGGTGTCGAAGGAGTACTCGAACCCGAGCTCACGCACCAGGATCTCGACGTCTCCGCGCACGATGTCCCGCCTCCCGTCCACGCCATCGAAGAGCTCGGCGTCGATGTCGATGACCTCCCCGAATACGACCACTTCCGGAGGGATCGCGGGCTCGACCCGGGGCGCGCCATCGATCTCACCCTTGCGAACCAGTTTCATGAACCGGTCCCAGGGGAAGTTCGTCCCCGGGTCCCTCCTGCGAGCGGGATCCAGGAAGGCGTGGGTGCAGACGTATCGGATCGGATAGAGGCCGCGCCAGTACTGGACCCAGCGAGCCGCTTCCCCGACCTGCCAGTCGCTGAAGGAGTCGTCGTCTTGAACCGTGTTCACGATCTCGATCCCCAGGCTGCGCGAGTTGGTGTCGTCCTGGCCGTCCGCAGGGAACAGTACGCCTCGCCGCACGTGCCAGGCCTTATCCTCGTTCCGGACCATGCGAATGGACTGGGGAGGCTCGCCAACCCGTTCGTCGTCCGGGACGATGACGTGGGCGCTCGCGCCGCTTTTGGGATTCGTGAACCAGCTCACGGCGCCCTCTGTCGTCGACCCCGCGGTGGCGTGAATCACGACGGTATCGATCGGCGCGTACTCGCGCGGTCCCCGATTCGGCGACTCGACGAATACGTGAGGCGGTAGGGGGACGCTCCTTGCGGGAGAGTCCCCGAGATCCTCCAGTTTCCTAAGGGCATCGGCGATGGGCATGGTTGGTCTCCCGTGATCGCCTCCTGTTGCACGGCGCGTGCCATTCGGTCGGGTGGAGTTGTCCCACGGAAAAGGCCGTCGGGAGGCCCGTCGGGACCGGCGGCAGTGTAGCCAGCGCCGCTACAGTGCGGGGGAGGTTGGGCTCAACGACGGACGGTCAAGAGCGGGTGGCCCGGTCCTTCGTGCCTGGCAAGAATCTCGAGCGTTCCATCCGCCACGTAGCCGGGGCTCTTCGCTCGTTGCTTTTCGAGACGCTCGCGATTCGGCTGGATCTCCGCGGCCGCGTAGACCGTAACCCGGACGCCGCGCTCCAGCGCCTCCTCGATCTCGACTCCGGAGATCGCGCCGCCCTTGAAGTAGATCATCTCGCCACCGGTCCTCCTGGCCACGTCGACCATGAGCGACCGGCCTTCTTGCTGGACTTCCCAGACGTCCACTTCGGTGTCGACGAAGACCAGGTAGTCCTGTCGGGCGATTCCGTCCGGATAGAGAGCCGCCTCCCGGGAAACGATGCCGGCGGTCTTCACGTCCGAGAGGCCAGCCGCGCGAGCGGAGGCCCGAATCCAATCGTATGCTTCGCCGATGCCGTCCTTCGTGCCGCCGATGACGTACAGAAGCCGGTCTCCGTTCCGGCGAACGATCTCATCGACGTGGCCGTGAATTACCTCCGGGTCCTGGTATCCGAGACCCGAATACCCTCCGAGAACCATTACTCGACGCCCGGCGGCCTCACGCAGCAGCGAGTCGTAGGAAAGTATCTTTGGATCGCGGCCCGCGTGGGCGCGCAGGTACTCCTCGTACTTGCCGTCTCGTTCCGCGCGGGTCATCGGAGGCATCGAGGCTTCGAGCGCAGAGTGTCGTCCAGATGGCTCCCCCGAAGCAACCGGGGAGAAGTGTAGTACCCTTGGCTACGCTTTCCGCGCGCGAAGCCGTGGTTCGTGCGAAGCGTGAAGTCGTGCTCGTGGGCTGCGACTGGCATGCGACGTGCTCTGGCATGCGACGTGCTCTGGCATGCGACGTGCTCTGGCATGCGACGTGCTAATGAACAGGCAAGGAGACCTTCATGGCAAAGAAAAGCTCTCGCAAGAAATTGCTTCGTAGGTCATGTGGGGCGATGGCCGCCCACATGATGCTCCTCGAGAAATTTCCGTCGTTTCGAGCGAGTCAAATGCGGCTCGAAGGCGTAACGGCTCGAGGCCTGGAGTCGGTCTCCGACATAAGGAAGGCGAAGCTCGTCACGATCAAGACGGTCGTGAACGTGGTCTACAGGACCGACGAAGAGAACGTCGGAAACGCCCAAATACGAAGTCAAATCCTCGCTTTGAACAAGGACTTCCGGGCGACGAACCCTGACCGGAGCAAGACTCCGCTCCCGTGGAAGGGGCTGGTAACGGACGCGCACATAAAGTTCAAGCTCGTGAAGACCACACGTACCAAGACCACGAAGAACGGCTTCAGCTTCGATGACGGCGTCAAGAAAGCGTCGACGGGGGGTATCGCGCCGTACAAGCCAACGAGCCATCTGAATCTATGGGTGTGCGCGCTGACGGGCGGCCTTCTCGGATACGCGCAGTTTCCCGGCGGCCCCGTGGCAACGGATGGCGTCGTCATCAACTATCAGGCCTTTGGCACGACCGGCACCGCTCAGGCGCCCTTCAACAACGGGCGCACGGCGACGCACGAGGTCGGCCACTACCTGAACCTGATTCACATCTGGGCCGACACCGCGAGCTGCACCGGTTCGGACATGGTGGCCGATACGCCCAACTGCGCCGGGCCCAACTTCGGGACGCCGAGCTGGCCGAAGGTAAGCTGCAACAACGGCCCGAACGGCGACATGTTCATGAACTACATGGACTACACGGATGACGCCGCGATGTTCATGTTCACAGCCCAGCAGGTCGCTCGCATGCGAACCGCGCTCGAGTCGGCGCGCACTGGTCTGATCTGAGGAGAGATCGCGCCGATGACGAAACGGGAGGAGCCGGAGTGGCTGTTCTCGACGCGGTGGGTGCACGCCTTCGAGGAGGATACGGAGGAGGGTGCGGTCTATCGTCCCGAAGACGCTCCAATCCCCCTGTCGCGCCGACCCAGGGAGCGGCTCCAACTCCGTCGCGATGGCTCGGCGAGCGTGTTCTCGGCGGGACCGGACGACCGGATGGTCGAGGAGCCGGCTGAATGGAGCCAGGATAAGGGCCGAATCGTCGTTCGCGGAAGGGGAGGAGGTGAGAAGCTCCGTATCGTCTGAAGCTCGAAGACCCGCCTCCTCGTGCAGCCCAGGTAAGGGCTACGCTGAGCCGCGCGGGAGGTGCGTCGTCGGGCCTTCGCCTTCG
>DAISKN010000161.1:0-11511 GCA_036820975.1 Acidobacteriota bacterium
ATCACGGCGGCGCCGCGTTCGTGCTTCTGTACGTCGTCCTCACCTTCCTTCTCGGAATTCCCGCGATCATGGCGGAATGGACGCTGGGCAGGCTGACGCGACAGGGCCCGACGGGCGCCTTCGTCACCGCGCGGATGCCGGCCGGCCGCGGGATCGGGCTCCTCCTGTTCTTCACCGTCTTCATGGCGATGTCCTACTACACGCTCATCGTGGGGCAAGTGCTCTTCTACGCGTTTCACACGATGTTCGGGTTCGCGGTGGGAACGGATCCCTCGGCCTTCTACCAGTCGAGGCTCGGCGGTATCACCCCCTGGAACCTGGCGATGACGACCGTGACCTTTCTCGGAATCGGCGGCGTCCTCTACCTGGGAGTGCGAAAGGGGATCGAGGCGCTCTCGCGCATCGCGATGCCGATCGTCTTTCTCTCTCTTCTGGTGGTCATCGTCCGCTCGGTCACGCTTCCGGGAGCCGCGGCGGGGCTTCGCTTCTATCTCGTTCCCGACTTCTCCAGGATCGATGGCCCGACGGTGCTCGCCGCCATGGGACAGGTTTTCTTCAGCCTGTCTCTCGGGGGCACTTTCTTCCTCCTGTACGGAAGCTATCTTCGTGACGACGAAAATCTCCCGGTGACCGCGGTCCAGACGGCCTTCGGAGACATAAGCGCCGCGTTTCTCGCGGGGTTGGCTGTGCTGCCCGCGGTCTTCGCCATGGGAGTCGAGCCGACGAGCGGCCCTTCGCTCCTGTTCATCACCCTGCCCGGCGTCTTCGACGCGATGCCGGGCGGAGCTCTCGCCGGCGGTTTGTTCTTCTCGGCGTTCTTCGTCGCCGCTTTCCTATCGGCGGTCGCGGGGATGGAGGTCCTGGTGGACGGCGCCCGTCACTACTTCGGCTGGAGTCGGGGGCGCGCGCTCGTAGTCCTTATGGGCGCCGATTCGCTGCTGTCGCTCCCTTCGATGGCGAGCTCGAGCTTCCTCATGTGGAACGACCGGCTGTGGGGCTCGACGATGCAGCCCATCGGAAGCGCCATCACCCTCGTCGCCCTCGGATGGTTCGTGTGCCGGGGGAAGACGCTCGCCGAGGTGAATCGCGGGAGCACCATCCGCGTGGGAAAGCTCTGGATCTTCTGGATCCGTTGGGTGATTCCCGTCTCGATCCTCGTCATTCTCGTCTTCGGGTGGTGGTCCCAGATCCGAGGTGAACCATGAAGCTCAAGGGAAAGAAAGCTCTCGTCACCGGCGCCAGCCGCGGCATCGGCCGCGCCATCGCGCTGGCGTTCGCCAGGGAAGGCGCTACCGTAGTTCTCGGCTCGCGAAGCCTCGCCTCGCTCGAGGCCCTGGGAAAGGAGATCGGAACCGCGGTCCCGGTCCGGCTCGACGTCGCCGATCCGGAGTCGATCGCGCGGGCGCGCGAGGAGATTGGCGAGGTCCAGATCCTCGTGAACAACGCGGGAATCGCGGGGAGCGTCAAGGTGCTGGCCATGGACGACGCCCATTGGCAGTCGCATCTCGACGTGAATCTCACCGGAGCGTTCCGCGTCACCCGCGCGTTTCTGGCTCCGATGGTGGCGGCGAAATGGGGCCGCGTGATCCAGATCGCCTCGACCGCGGGGAAGATCGGGTTCGCCTACACCGCCGCCTACTGCGCGAGCAAGCACGGGCTCATCGGCTTCACCCGCGCGCTCGCCCTCGAGGTGGCGACGTCGGGCGTGACCGTGAACGCGATCTGCCCGGGCTTCGTGCGGACGGAGATGGCGAGCGAGGCCGCGCGGAACATCGCCGCCAAGACCGGGAAGAGCGACGCCGAGGCCACACGCTGGCTCGAGGCCTTGTCCCCTCAGAACCGCCTGATGGAGCCCGAGGAGGTCGCAGCGGTCGCCGTGCTCCTCGCGTCGGACGAAGCTCGCGGCATCAACGGTCAGGCCATCAACATCGACGGCGGCGCGGTGGTCTACTGAGCATGCATTCCCTGGATCCCATCCTCCGGCCGAAGTCGATCGCGGTCATCGGCGCCTCGCGAAGCCAATCGAGCATCGGCTGGCAGATCCTCGACAACCTGCTGAAGCACGGGTTTCAAGGTCCGGTGTACCCCGTCAATCCGAAGGCCGCGGCCGTCCACTCCATGCGCGCCTATCCGCGGATCGGCGAAGTTCCCGGGCCCGTGGATCTGGCCGTCGTCGTCGTCCCGAAAGAACAGGTGCTCGCGGTCGTGCGGGAGTCGGTCGAGGCCGGAGTGAAAGGATTCGTCGTCATCTCCGCCGGGTTCCGGGAGATCGGCGGCGAGGGCGACGCCCGGGAGGCCGCGCTCCTCGAGATCGTCCGCTCGCGCGGACTGAGAATGATCGGACCCAATTGCATGGGAGTGCTCAATACCGAAGCCGGCGTGCGCATGAACGCCACGTTCGCTCCCTCCTCGCCTCCCGCGGGTAACGTCGCTTTCATGAGCCAGTCGGGCGCCATGGGCCTCAGCATCCTCGACTACGCCGAGAGCCTGGGAATCGGGATCTCGATGTTCGTCTCGGTCGGGAACAAGGCCGACGTGAGCGGGAACGACCTCCTGGAGTACTGGAAGGACGATCCCGGAACCGCGCTCATCCTTCTCTACATCGAGAGCTTTGGAAACCCGGAGAAGTTCGTCGAGCTGGCGCGGGAGATCTCCCGCCGGAAACCGATCGCGGTGGTGAAATCGGGGACGACCGCCGCCGGCGCGAGAGCCGCCGCCTCGCACACCGGAGCCCTGGCGCAGACGGACCTCGCGACGGACGCGCTCCTCCGACAGGCGGGGGTGATTCGGGCGCAGACCGTCCAGGAGCTCTTCGACCTCGCGAGCGCCTTCTCGAACCAGCCGCTGCCGAAGGGAAAGCGGGTCGCCATCGTCACCAACGCCGGCGGGCCGGGCATTCTCCTGGCCGATGCCTGTGAGATGCAGGGGCTCGACGTGACCCGGCTCGCGCCCGAGACCGAGAGAAAGCTCCGGGCTGCTCTTCCCGAGGAAGCGAGCGTGAAGAACCCGGTGGACATGATCGCGAGCGCCACCGCGCGAAGCTACGAGGCCGTGCTCGACGCCGTTCTCGAGGATCCGAACGTCGATGCTGCCATCGCCTCGTTCGTGCCACCGCTCGGTATCCATGCCGAGGACATCGCCGAGGCGCTGGCGAAGGCGAACCCCCGGCACCCGGCAAAGCCCCTGTTCGCGGTCCTCATGGGGCAGCAAGGGCTTCCCGCGGGGCTGGCGACGCTGCACCAGGCCCGGGTACCGGCTTATCTGTTCCCCGAGTCCGCGGCTCGGGCTCTCGCGGCGATGTGGCGCCAGAGCGAGTGGCAGTCGCGTCCCCTGGGCAAAGTCGTCGCGTTCGAGGTGGACGACAAGGCGGTGGCCGGGGCGATCGCGCGAACCCGCGAGAAAGGCGAGCTGAAGCTCAGCGAGGCGGATGCCCTTCGGGTTCTGGAGGCCTATGGAGTTCCCGTGACCCCGTGGGAGTTCATCCGGGGCGCCGACGACACGGAGCTGCGCGCGGAAGCGGCGCGAGCCGCGGAGGCGATCGGCTATCCCCTGGCGCTCAAGGTCGTGAGCCCGCAGATCATCCACAAGACGGAGCTCGGGGCCGTGGTGCTCGGGATCGCGAGCCCGTCGGAGCTCGACGAGATCGTGCCCCGGGTACTCTCCGAAGTGAGCCGACGCTTCGCGGGGCCGACGAAGCTCCGCGTCGAAGGGCTCCTGCTCCAGCGGATGGCGGCCCGCGGCCGCGAGACCATCGTCGGCCTGACCCGGGTGCCGCGCGTCGGTCCCATGGTGATGTTCGGCCTCGGCGGGATCTACGTGGAGGCGCTCCGCGACGTCTCCCTCAGGATGTGCCCCATAACCGACGCCGACGCCGCGCTGATGATCCGCGAGGTCAAGATGCATCGCCTCCTCGACGCCATTCGGGGAGAGCCCGCCCGCGACACCCGAGCTCTGGTCGATGCGCTCCTGCGCCTGTCCCAGCTCGCTCTCGCCCATCCGGAGATCGCGGAAATGGACGTCAATCCCCTGGTCTCGCTCGAGCGCGGGGCGGTGGCGGTGGACGCCAGGATTCAGCTCGCGGTGTAGATCGTGAACCGGGTTTCGTCGCGGAGAACCCGCAGGAAGCCCGAGGATTCGAGGACCCGCCTTCGATCCCACGGCGTCCCCCGCCGGACCGGCGCATAGAACAGAACGTAGACGCGGCGCGGCGCTCGACTGAGCGACATCCGGAGATTCGAGAGCACGCGCTCGAGGACCGCTTCCGGGAAGGGGTTGAAGAAGTAGAGCACCAGCGGCGCGTCGGGAAGCGGAAAGTCGGCGGCGTCCATCCGGAGCGTCGTGAGCTCCGCGGCACAGTCGGCGCGGGTCCGGAAGGACTCCAGATTGTCGAGGGCGATCCGATGGAGGTCCTCCCAGAGCTCGACGCCGACGACGCTCAGGAACGGGTATTTGGCAGCGAGCATCAAGACCTTCCCTTTTCCCGAGCCGAAGTCGACGAAGATGAAGTCCCTCGGGTCGAAGGGTAACTTCGAGATCATTTCTTGGAAGACGTCCGCCGGCGTCGGCTCGTAGCGGAGGTCGGAGTAGCCGCGGGTGTCGACGCCGAGCCGGCGATCGAAAAGGTGGTGGCGATAGAGACGCAGCAGAGCCAAGGGGTTGTAGCGCCAGATGCGGAAGGCGAGCCGATCAAGCCCCCATTGATGAGCGAGGACGTCGAGTTTCCGGCTCACGCTTCGCCCATTATAGGGGCTCGCCCGGATGGCTTCAGTTGTCGGCCTTGTGGGACGACTCCACCATGAGGAGCCCGGATTCGATGCGCTCCCGGATGGGCTCGGGGAGATCGAGGACGCCGCCGAACGCGCTGATGTCGAACCCGTCGTGGACCTTCCCTTTGACCTTCACGGTCGCGCCTTTACGCGGGACGCCCCTCGCGGAGAACACCCAGAGCCGCCCCGTGGGATCCTCGAGGCGATAGAATCCCTTGCCGGCGACGGAGACGCTTTCGACCACGACCCCCGATAGAGAAATCTCCTGGTGCGCGTAGCGCGCGGGATCGGCGAGCACGTGGTTCACGGTCTTCGGAGCGCAGGCCGCGCTCGCGCCCGCGAGCGCTACGACGGAAAAACGGTTGAGCCAGCGTGTCCAGGTCTTGGTCATGTTCTCCTCCTTGGATCGACGCTGACCTGGAAGAGCAGTGCGCGTGCCAAGAGTGCCCAATCGATAAACCTCCAACAACCGGACACTTGGGAGAGGGTCGTCTCGAGGGTCCGTCCTCTTTTCTGGACGGCTTCGACCCGTTCAGTGACGCGTGATGATGTTGGTCTGCTCGAGAAGCGAGGAGTTCTCCTCCATCTCAAAGACGCGCTTCAACACCAGAGAGTGCACCAGGCTCATCACCCGCAAGTCGGTCATGGGCGACTCTCCGACGGTCGCCGCGAGAGTGCCCCCGCGGATGAGCCCCTGGAACACCTCGATCTCCGCGGGAGTGAAGTCGCAGATCCTCATCTTGCAGCCTTCCCTGAGCCGCAGGGGCGCATCGGGCGGAGGGAGCTTCCCGATGAGCTCATCGAGCTCTCTCGCCTGCTGCGCTCCCTCCTCCACCAGCGTCTCGATGGGAACGCTCATGAGTCTGGGAACGGAGTCGTTCGCTGGAAACGCCTCGACCTTGAAGGTCCCGCTGCGCCATTCGAAGGCACGGTAGAGCGCTTTCTCCACCCTGGCTTTGCCCGACTCCGCGAAAATGACGCGGCCCTCGTGAATGTAGACCGCGACCTCGCTCGCGTTTCTCGTCAGCACCAGACGCATCGACTGGTTCTGGCGGCTGATGGTGAGAAGGAGCTTCTTGAGCGTGAGCCCGTGCTCGGTGCTCCCCTCGCGCCCGAACTCTCCGGTCGCTGGCACCGAGGGCGACGCGGGCTCCGTCTCCTTGACCACCTCGCCGTTCGTGAGCTTCACCATGATCTCGTTGCTTCCGATACGGATTCGATCGCCATGAGCGAGCTTTCGCCGCCGCACCCGCTCCTCGTTCACGTACGTGCCGTTGGTGCTTCCGAGGTCGTGGAGAACCAGGCCGTCGGGCTCGATCAGAATTTCTGCATGGTAGTTCGACACATTTCTGGAGTTGAGACGCAGGTCGTTGGAGTCGTGCCTCCCGATGGCCACCCGGAAAGTCTCGAGAAGATCGAAGCCGAAGACTTTCTTTTCGGTCGAGAGCAGTAGAACGTTCTGGGTCTCCGTCTGGAGCTGACCGTTCTGTCGTTCCACTTTCGCCTCCCGGGCATGGCCTCTCTCCGAAGAGGCGCCCAAGTTCGCTAAGCAATCACGATGCCAGCTGCGCGAGCCCGGTTTTTCCCGCCCAATCGTCCCTGGGGCAAAGACTTCGTTCAATCGGGACGTTCGGGAGGGGCATGTCCGGATGGGATTTTCCCCTCAGAACTGGCCGCTTCCCTACAGACTCGAAACCTCGTTCGTTGACTTCCGTGGATCCGGCCGCTTAGCCTAGCGCTCATGCCGAAGACGATCTTCGTACGCCACGGAAGGCTTCATTACTTCATCCGCGAGGTGCTGAAGCGGCTCCGACTTCCTGCTCCCCACGCCTCGAGGGTGGGCGACGCCCTCGTCTCCGCGGACCTCGCGGGGGTGGAGGGGGAAGGATCGAGCCGCCTTCCGCTGTTCGCTTCGCGCATCGGGTCCGGTTTGATCAACCCCGCCGCGGATATCCGGATGCTGTTCCAGGAGCAGGGGACGGCGGTCATCGACGGCGACAACGGCATGGGCCACGTGGTGGGAGCGCGCGCGATGGAGATCGCTATCGAGATGGCGAAGAAGCTCGGAATCGCGGCCGTGGCGGCGCGGAACAGCAACGATTTCGGAATGGCGGGCTACTACGCGCGCCTGGCGCTCGCCGAGCAGATGATCGGAATCGCCGTCTCGAACGCCGCCCCCGCCATGGTGCCCACTTACGGGACCCGGGCGACCCTGGGCTCGAACCCCGTCGCCATCGCCATCCCATCCGCCGAGGACGACGCTCCGTTCGTGCTCGACATGGCGACGACCGCGACTTCGCGCGCCGAGCTCGAGGACGCTCTCAGGCGCAAGGCCAGGTTACCCGTCGGCCTCGCTCTCGATTCGTCGGGAGAGCCCACGAAGAGTCCGAAGACGGCGCTCGAAGCGATGATGCTCCTCCCCCTCGGAAGCAAGGCGGAGACGGGATCGTACAAGGGCTACGGACTCGCGCTGGCCGTCGACGCCCTCGCGGGAGTGCTATCCGGAGGCTCCTTCGGCCGCGAGCTCGCGGGCGCGGAGGGGAAGCGGCAGGACGTGGCGGGCATCGGCCACTTCTTCGTCGTCATCCGCCTCCGCGCGTTCAGTCCCTGGGTGAAGTTCCGGAACCGGTTCAAAGAGATGCTCCATCAGGTCACGACGGCGCCCGCGGCCGGGGCTCCGCGCATCTACTACCCGGGAGAAGCGGAGTTCGCGATCGAGCAGGAGCGGCGCGCCACCGGGATTCCCCTGGACAAAGGCGTCGCGTCCGAGCTCGAAGGCCTGGCGCGGCGCCTGGACATGCGCGACGCCTGGGAGCACCTCGCCGAAGGGAAGAAGTAAAGGGGAAGAACTCACCTTACGCCTGATTCGAAGATCAGTCCGCGAAGAAGGTTCTCGTCACTTCCTCCGGCGGGGGGGCGGTGAGCTTCGACACCACCAACATCAGCACGAGAGAGACCATGGGGCCGAAGAGCGCGGGCCAGATGCCGCCGATCCAGTTCTCGAGCGAGCCATAGCGGGCCCAGCCGAGGACGTACCAGACGACGCAGGCGATAGCCCCTCCCACCATTCCCGCGAGTCCTCCTTCGCGGGTCGCCCTCGGCCACCAGAGGCCGAGGAGAAAGGGGAAGGTGAAGGCCGAAGCCATCAAGCTGAACGACATGGTCACGATCCAGAAGATGGCGGCGGGGGGACGAAACGCCACCGCCAGAGCAAGCGCGCCGATGATGAACGTCACCCAGCGCGCGATCCGGAGGCCGCGGGGCGCATCGATGGTTCTTCCGATGAGCTTGACGTAGACGTTCTCCACTACGAGCGAGCCGGCGACCAGGAGGATCCCCGACAGGGTCGACATGATGGCGCTCAGGACCGCGGCGATGATGATCCCCCCGAATACCGGAGGAAGGAGCTTCGCCACCAGCGTCGGAAGCGTGAGATCGGGCTGGGCCAGATCGGGCAGGAGCACGCCGGAGGCGATGGCGATGAGCGTCGCGCAGACGTAGATGAAGCTCTGGAAGACGACGGAGTAGGCCATCGCCCCTTTGAGAGTGCGATCGTCTTCGGGAATCAGAAAGCGGGTCACCGCCGCCGGGGAGCCACCGATCTGGAAAAAGCCCCAGACGAGGAAGTCCGAGACCACCCAGAGAGCGGGCATCTTACCCATCAGCGAGATGGCCTCGGGGTTGAGCTGGCCATACTGGCGATGCATCTCGGAGAATCCTCCCGCGGAGAGAACCGCGACCGGCGCCAGGATGGCGAAGCCCGCCATCATGATGAGCCCCTGAATCATGTCGGTCCAGGCCACGGCCAGCATGCCTCCGAGGACGGTGTAGAGGATTACCGCCCCCCCGAAGCCGACGAGTCCCATCCAATACGGCATCCCCAGAAGGACCTCGAACACGTTCGCCGCCGCCTTGAGCTGAGCGGCGATGAGCGGAACGAACGCCACGAGCATCACGGCGGTCGCGACCGCCCCCACGGCTTTGCTGTAGAAGCGCGCTTGAAGGATGTCGGCGAGGGTGACGCTACCCAGGCGAGAGGCGACCCTCCGCAGTCGATCTCCGAGGAGGATGTAGGAGAACCAGGGAGCGGCGGCGGAAGAGACGCCCGCGGGCGAAAAGTTGTAGCCGAAGATCCTCTCGGTTCCCACAGCGCCCATGTAGGAGCTTCCGCTGATCTGGGTCGCCGAGAACGAGATGCCGATCGTCGCCGGGCCGAGCTTACCGCGGGCGAGAAAGTACTCGCTTCGAGAGCGCGATCGCTTGTTGAACCAGACGCCGATTCCAATCATCGCGACGAAGTACGTCGTCAGGATCGCGACGTACTGCGCGGTCTCGCTCAAGTGGGCTACCGGCCGGTCAGGACGTAGAACACCGAGGCGGCAATGACGTAGAGGTAACCGAAGTAGACGACGACCCAGACGCCCCAATCGAGATGGGCGGGACCGGGGGGCCAATCGACGACGAGCGCAGCGCTCCCACCCACGAGGAAGATGGTCATGAGCAGAATCGAGATCCAGGGAAGTCTGGGCTTCATTGCCAGACCTCTTTCAGAACGCGCAGCACGTTCTCTCCCAGGACCTTCCTGACGTCCCGCTCGGCGTAGTCGTGCTCGACCAGCCACCGCAGGATGTTCTTCGAGGCTTCGGTGGGGTTCTCCAGACCCTTCACGTACTCCACTTCTTCATAGGCTGGAGAGCTCCCTTCGTGACCTTCATGAGACGCATCGATGGACAGGGCGTCCGAGTAGACGTGATGGAGCCCGACATGGTCCCCGTAGAGAGTGTCGGGACCGAAAGCCACGTGATCGATTCCCACGAGATCGCGGATGTACTCGAAGTGCTCCATGTACGTCTCGAGGTCGTGCCCTGGACGCTTGGTCGACATCGTGGTGTGGGGCGCCGCTTCGACTCCGATTACGCCGCCCTTTCCCGCGCAGGCTTTCAGCATCTCGTCCGTGGCGAGGCGTTTGATGTTCCAGACGGACCTCGCTCCCGTATGAGTGAGAAAGATGGGCTTGGCGCTCGCCTCGATGGTGTCCAGGGTCGTCTGCGGGCTCGAGTGGGCGCAGTCTATCGCCATTCCCACCTCGTTCATCCTCTGGACCGCGCGCCGACCGAAGCTCGTGAGTCCACCGTCCTTCGGCTCCTTGAGGCCGGTGCCGAGCGAGTTCGACTCGCTGTAAGTGATCCCCATGGCGCGGATCCCGATCCCGTAGAGGATCTCGATGCGCTCGAGCTCGTTCTCGATCATCGCCGCCCCTTCCTGCGCGGCGATCATCGCGATCTTTCCCGTCTCGTGGGCCCGGTAGATGTCCTTAACCGTCTCGCACTTGATGACCAGTTCCTGGTGGGCGAGGTCGCAGAGCCTCATCCCCACGTCGTGGATCACGTCCGTCCACTTCCAGCCGTTCTTGGAAGTGATGATCGCCGTGCCGTCCTGAAAGTTGTCGAAGAACGCGTCCCAGTAGGAATCGCCCAGCGCCTGGTAAGCGGTGATGGTTCTCCCCTGCTTGTCGTACTCCTTGCACTCCCGGATGTCCCTGGGGAACAAGTGGGGGTGCTCGTGGAGGGAGATAATGATGGTCCGCTCCGCGAGGTCCTGCACTCTCTCTTCCTTCTCGCGCGAGAGCGGCAGGAGGTAGGAGGGGAACGGCCCCTCCCCTTCGACGAGGTCGAACTCCCGGAAGTCCCTGGGAGTCTTCAGATACTGATAGGAGTTGTAGTCTTCGCGTTTTCGGTGAACGCCCATTGTACCCTTACTTTCCTCGAGGTTCGCTCGCGGCGGGTAGTATATGGCACATGAATTCCCCCATTGAATCTCTGCGCCGCTCGATCGCGGGAAGGCGCGAAGAGATGGCGAGATTCGCGGCGGAGCTCGTCGCGGTTCCCACAGAGAACCCGCCCGGCCGCTCCTACGAGGCCGGGCTCTCGGTCGTGGCGCGCCATATCCAGAAGCTCGGGCTCGACTCGCGAATCGAGCCCGTCCCCGATGGCAACGGCGACCCGAAGCACCCGCGATTCTGGCTTTCCTCGAACTGGGGCGAAGGCGACCGAGCCGTTTACTTCCACGGCCACATCGACGTCGTCCCCGCGCAGGATCCCTCCCAGTTCGAGCCGAGAGTCACCGAAGACACCGTCTTCGGACGAGGGTCGACGGACATGAAGGGCGGGCTGGTCTCGATGATTTACGCCATCCGGGCGCTCGAAGACTCGGGTCTTCGCCCGAAGGGGCGCATCGAGCTCCGGATCGTTCCCGACGAGGAAACGGGAGGCGCTCGGGGCTCGCGGTCGCTTTGCGAGCGCGGCCTCCTCTTCGGCGACGATGCCTGCGCGATGCTCACCGCCGAGCCCACGGGCGGCGTCGTCTGGAACGCGAGCCGCGGAGCTCTGACCTATCGCATTCGCGTCCGCGGCCGATCCTCCCACGTGGGTCTGCAGTATCGGGGATCCAACGCTTTCGAGAAATCGTTCGGCCTCTTGAGAGCGCTTTCGACGATCAAGGAAGACGTGGAGTCCCGCACCACCCGCTTCCCCCTCGAGCCCCCGGAAGCTCGGCGCTCCATCCTGATGATCGGGGGCGAGGTCCAGGGAGAGCAGAACTTCAACGTCGTTCCCCCGAGCTTCAGCTTCTCCATGGATCGGCGCCTGAATCCCGAGGAGGATTTCGCCGAGGAGAAAAGACGCCTCCTCGAGGCCGTCGACGACGCGCGAGCGGCAGGAGTCGATCTCGAGCTCGAGTGCATTCA
>DAISKN010000162.1:0-11496 GCA_036820975.1 Acidobacteriota bacterium
AGACGATCCCGGGAAAGTTCTGGCGCACGTCGTCCATGACCTGCGTCGTCAGGTTCGTGCGTTCGTCCACCATGGTGAACACGATGCCCTCGATCTCGAGCCTGGGGTTGAAGCTCGCGCGCACCCGGCCCACGGTCGAAAGCAGCTCGGTTACGCCGGCGAGGGCGAAGAACTCGCACTGCAAAGGAATGAGGACAGAATCCGCGGCGACGAGGGCGTTCAGAGTGAGAAGGCCGAGTGAAGGGGGGCAGTCGATGAAGATGTAGTCGTACGCGCTCACGATCGGCGCCAGGAGTTCCGTAAGCCGGAACTCGCGCCGCGGCTGGTCGACGAGCTCGATCTCCGCTCCCGTGAGGTTTCTCTCGGAGGGGATCACCTGCAGCATGGTGAGCTCGGTGTCCCGGATGAGCTCGACCGCCGGCACTCTCTCCACCAGGCCGTGGTAGATGGTGCCGGAGAGCTCGGACGGGTCGATGCCGAGTCCGCTCGTCAGGTTGGCCTGAGGGTCCATGTCCACGACGAGCGACCTTTTTTCCGCCGCAGCGACCGAGGAGCTCACGTTGATGGCCGTGGTGGTCTTCCCCACTCCTCCTTTTTGATTGGCGATGGCGACGATTCGGGTCATCTGGGTGGTAACTCGGATAGATCCTCTTGGGGCTCGAAAGCGTCCGAGCATAGCACAGCGATCCCGTTGGAAGAGGACCGCTTGCCGAGTGTTTCACGTGAAACATCCGGCGGGCCCCGGCTTACGCGATTCGGGAGACGACGAGCAGGCGTGCGTCCGAAGCTTCGAGCAAAGGCTCAGGTCCCTCGACCGAGAATCCCCCACGAGCTCCGAACCACTCCCCGGCTTCGCGCAATCGGTCTTCCCCGCCCAGCCAGAGGAACCGACCACCGACCCAAAGCGCCCTTCCAAGGAGATCCAGATCGCGCCCTGTGAGCCGCACCCCCCGGACCGAGATCGCCGACAGGTCGCGCCAGCTCCCCTCTTCCCCAAAACCGAACCGCTCCCCGGACACCGTCACGTTCCCGAGCGAGAGCTCCCGCGCCGCCTCCTCCAGAAAGAGACGCCTCCGGAGACGGGGCTCAAGGAGCGTCCACGAGAGCCCCGGCCTCGCAATCGCGAACGGAAGCCCGGGACTTCCGCCCCCCGAGCCGACGTCAAGGGCGCTACCCTCCCGGGGAAGCCAGATCGAAGCCGCGAGCGGCTCGGCGAAGTAGCGGCGGATCCTCTCCGCCTCCGTCTTGAATCCGATCAGATCGAGCTTGGCCGACCAGCGAAGGAGGAGGTGATCCAGGCGTTCGAGACTCGCGTAGGATTCAGGAGGCAGGTCGGAGGGCGCCGCGTCTCCCAGAGCGACGCGCAGGTCTTCTTGAAAGCTCAATGGTGCCCAGAGCGGGCGCGGCTCACGCCGGGAGGATGATGACCCGCTTCATGACCCCCTCGCCGGCGCTCACCGTCGTGACGCCCTCGGTCTCCGCGACCGCGAGGTGGACGATCCGCCGCTCGTAGGGGTTCATCAATCCGAGCTCCTCGCGCTCCCCCGTGCGCCGCACCCGGTCCGACACCCGCAGGGCAATCTCGCGCAGCTCCGCTTCCTTGCGCGCGCGATAGCCGTCGCAGTCCACGAGAATCCGCTGTCCCTCCCGATTGTCGCGGGCGAACATGCGGTTGAGCAGGTACTGAAGCGATTCGAGCACCTCAGCGCGATTACAGAGGACGAGGTCTCGGTCCTCCCCCGCCAGGTCGACTCGTATCGTTTCCTCCTCGACCTCCTCCACGCGAACCTCGAGGTCCCAGTCGAGGTGCTCCATCATCTGCCGGACGGTCTCCCCGATAACCTCGATCGGCTGTCGCTCGTCGCTCAAATTCCCCTCCTCAACCATGCGCCTGCGCCTGCTTCGCGGCCTTCTTCGCCTTCGCCTCTTGCGGCCCGCCTCCGTCCTCCCCCCTTCCCAGCCATCGGTTCGTCACGAGCTGCTGGACCATCGAGACGACGTTGTTCGAGAACCAATAAAGAACCAGACCGGCGGGCGCCCAGGCGAGGATGAACGTGAACATGATGGGCATGAACTGCATGATCTTCGCCTGCACTGGATCGACCGTGGTTTGAGGCGTCATCTTCTGGATGGCGATCTGCGTCAAACCCATAAAGATCGGGAGAACAAAATATGGATCGAATTGGGAAAGATCGTGAATCCATAAGAGAAATGGGGCGTGGCGAAGCTCGATCGAAGACATCAGCAGCCGATAGAACGCGAAAAAAAAGGGGATCATCAGGAGCATCGGAAGGCATCCGGAGACCGGGGACACCTTGTGCTCCTTGTAGAGCGTCATGATCTCCTGATTCATCTGCTGATACCGGGGGTCCGTCGGCTTCACCTTCTTGTAACGGTCCCGGATTCGCTGGATCTGAGGCGCGAGCTTCTGCATCTTCCGCATGGAGACGAAGCTGTAGTGCTTCAGCGGGACCAGGAACAGGTTGATGACCACGGTGAGGAGCACGATGGCCCAACCCCAGTTTCCCACGAGCTCGTGGAGGCGTACGAGCCCGGTTCGGAGGAGGATCGCCGGATACCACATCCAGTTGCCGAGCTCGATGATCCTCGAAAGCCCCGGCCGCAGCTGTTCCAGGAGCTCAAGCTGCTTCGGTCCGAGGTAGAGGTGAAAGGCCGCGGGACTCCCCTGCGCCTCGAGCGCGGCCGTGATGGCGTCGTGCTCCTTGCGCGCTTTGCCGCCCTCGCTCGCGGCTGACTCGGGAATCGTCGTTCTCGAGAGCCGCGAGCCGTAGAGCCCTCCGGGCTCGGGCACCATGATCGCCGCGAAATAGTGCGACGCAACACCGGCGGCCTCGACGCTGACCGCGCCCCCTTCTTCCTCCAGATCGGACGCGGAAAAGAGCTCCACCTCCCCGCGCGAAGCGAGGACTCCTTTCTCCACTCCGACGTACTGTCCCGAGGCAATCTCCCGGCCCAGCCCGGGTCCATACAGGATCTCCTTCGCGATTTCCTGCCCTCGTTCGCGAACCGAGACCTCGACGTCGATACCGTAGCGGGAAGCTTCGAAGCGGAGCCGTTTCGTGACCTCCAGGCCCTTTCCGTCGGCCCAAACGAACTCGACCTCCGCCGTCTCGTTGGCTGAGATCGAGAGCGGTCCCGCCGGCTGGACTTCGAAGAGCGCTTTGGCCAGCTGCTCCGTCTGGGCGACGGACGGAAGACGCACGTCCAGCGGGTACGTTCCCGCGTGCTTCGACGCGTCGGCGCTCACGAGCTCGTAGGGCTCTCCCTGCTCGTCCTCGAAGGCCTTCAGGCGAGCGCTTACGAGATGCGCCCCGCGATTCGAGAACTCGAGCCGATAGACCTCGGTCTCGACCACCACCCGCTCCTCCGCGGAGGCGGCCTTCCGCGGATGCTCGCCGATCGCGGCCGCTTCCAGGCCCTCGGCGCCGACCGCGGGCGGTTCCGGCCTCGTTTCGTCCGCCTCCTCCGCCACCCTTTCCTCGGGGGTCGCCGGCTCCATCGCCAGCGGGCTCGAAGACGGAAGCGGGGGCGCCGGTGGCGGGAAGAGCCGCGGCCACAGCGAGACGAGCAGGAACGTCACGGCGAAGAACAACAATAATCGTTTTTCCATTAGAGCATCTCTCTAGGAGCTTCCTGCCGAGGCGGCCGTCTCAGGGCACGGGATCGACTCCCCCGGGGTGAAAAGGATGACAACGCAAAAGTCGGGCGACCGCAAGCCTCGTCCCTCGAAGAGCGCCGTGCCTCCGAATGGCCTCTTCGGCGTATCGAGAGCAGGACGGGTGAAATCGGCAGGCGCCCCGAAACAGAAGCCCCAGGCTGATCTGATAAACCCAGATGCCCACCCTCAGAATCCAGCTCAGGACCTCCCTATCCAGGTACTCGAGAATTCTTCTCAAGCCACCGCCCCACGCCCCGGAGGTATTGCGCCTCCACCTCGGAATAGTCCGCGTCGAGGATGGCCCCTCTCGCGACGAGAACCATGTCCAAGGAAACCCCCGGCGCCGGTCCCCGTTTCCGGAAGACTTCCCTCAGGAGCCGCTTCGCGCGGTTTCTCGCGACCGCCCCGCCGACCTTCCGGCTGGCAACAAAGCCCACCCGCAAGCCGGTCCCCGCGGTGGCGAGAACGAAGGCCACGAAAAGAGGGCTCACCCATCGTCGTCCCTCTCGATACACGCGCTCGAAGTCCGTCCTGCGGCGCAGAGAGGGAGCACGTCCGCGGTCTCTTCCGGAACGGCTCGCCGTCAAACCGAGAGACGGTGCCGCCCCTTGCGCCGGCGGCGCGCGAGCACCGCGCGCCCGGCCTTCGATCGCATCCTGACGCGAAAACCATGCGTCCGGCTGCGCCGGCGTCGATTCGGCTGGAACGTTCTTTTCATCTCGTTATGACTCCCGGCTCCGAACGGTGCGGGCCGACCTCATCGGACGCTCGCCCTGCTCTCAAATCCCGTCGAAGCGAAATCAACCATGCTACTCTTCCGACTTCTCTCTGTCAACTCGATGCGCTCCCCCGTCGCCCGCACCCCCTCGAGAATTTTTTCTTGTCGCCCCCTACCCCATATGCTAGATTACGCCCCTCGTCCGGTCGACATCAGACGAAACGCTTTCCATCGAGGTGGGGTCCCTCGCACCGCGGGTTTTCCACATTTGTTGATATTTCTGTGGAAATCGTCTCTCGCCCGGGCGCTCTCCTCCTGGGGGTAGTCGTCGTCGATCTTTGTAAGTTGCTTTGGTGCCTTAGCTTACGCCCATGAACCTTTGGGAAGAAATTCTCCAGAAGATCGAGACGAAGGTCAACCGCCACAGCTTCAACACGTGGTTTCGCCCCACTCGTCTCCTGGCCGAGCGCGGCCAGAGCGTGAGCGTCCTGGTTCCGAACGCCCATTTCCGCGACTGGTTGAACAAGCACTACTCCGGCGTCATCCTCGAGTCCCTCGACGAGCTGCACCGCCCGGAGATCGAAGTCGTTTTCGAGACCGCCCGAGCCGACGCGGCTCCTGCGGACTCCGCCGCTTCGGCCCCGTCGACGGCCTCCGCCTTTCGGGCCCAGGCGCTCACGCCGCTCGACGCGACGCCGCCGCCGACCCTAAACCCCAAGTATCGCTTCGACACCTTCGTCGTAGGAACCAGCAATCAGTTCGCCCACGCCGCCGCCCGCGCCGTCGCCGAGTCGCCCTCCCGCGCTTATAACCCCCTGTTCATCTACGGGGGCGTCGGACTCGGCAAGACCCACCTCCTCCACGCGATCGGCCACCAGATTCTCGACCAGAACCCCGCCGTCAAGATGGTCTACATCTCGGCGGAAAAGTTCATGAACGAGCTCATCAACGCCATCCGCTACGATCGCATCATCGAGTTCCGCAACAAGCACCGATCCTTCGACGTCCTCCTCGTCGACGACATCCAGTTCATCGCCGGAAAGGAAAGAACGCAGGAGGAGTTCTTCCACACCTTCAACGCGCTCTACGACGCGCAGAAGCAGATCGTGCTCAGCAGCGACGCTCCTCCGCGCGAAATTCCCACGCTCGAAGAGCGCCTTCGATCGAGATTCGAATGGGGACTGACCGCGGACATCCAGGCGCCCGATCTCGAGACCAAGATCGCGATTCTCCGCAAGAAGGCCGACGCCGACGGGGTCAACCTCCCCGACAACGTCGCCATCTTCATCGCCTCCCGGATCAAGTCGAACATCCGCGAGCTCGAGGGGTCCCTCATCCGCCTCATCGCCTACTCCTCTCTCACCGGCCGCACCATCGACCTCTCGCTCACCCAGGAAGTCCTCCGCGATCTCCTCCCGAGCGAGGAGAAGATCCTCAACATGGACTCCATCCAGAAGTACGTGGCCGATCACTTTCGCCTCAAGGTCTCGGACCTGAAGGCTCGCAACAACGCCAAGTCCGTCGCGCTCCCCCGACAGATCGCCATGTATCTATCGAAGTCGCTCACCCGGGCGAGCCTCCCCGACATCGGCAAAGCCTTCGGCGGAAAGCACCACTCCACCGTCATCCACTCCGTCCGCAAGATCGACGCCCTCCGCCGCTCCGACCCCGAGTTCGATCGCCTCATCCAGGGCCTGGTCGACTCCCTCCGATGACGGGCTCGTTTTCCACAACCGGGGCTCCAAAACCCTGTGCAGGGTTTTGTGCACCGCCGTGGACCGCCGTAGCGGACCCCCTTTTCCACATGCGTACCGCGATCCGCACCGCAGGCATCGCACAATACTTCCACAGCCCTAAACCACAGAAACTAAACAGGATAAATATCGATTTCGTTTTTATTCACAGGCGTTTCTTGATATAATTAAGGTTTATAGTTTCTCTCTTCTGGAAAGAAGAGTCCCAATAGGAATAATCGATGGAGTTCAGCGCCAGCAAAGACGACCTCGTGCGAGAGCTCGGTCTCATTCAGGGAATCGTCGAGAGAAAGAACACGATTCCCATCCTGTCCAACGTGCTCATCGAGGCCGCGAGCGGCGGCGGCATCGAGATGGCGGCCACCGACCTCGACGTCGGCCTGCGATGCCGCCTCCCAGCCGAGGTACGCAAGCCGGGAGCGCTGACGCTCTCCGCGAAGAAGCTCTTCGAGATCGTCCGCGCGGTCGACGATCGGAACATCGAGCTCAAGGAGCTGGAGAACTCCTGGGCGTCGATCACTTCGGGGAGGGCGTACTTCAAGGTGGTCGGGCTCTCGAAGACGGAGTTTCCTTCGCTGGCCGATCCCCCGGCCGCGGGCTTTACCGCCATCGCCGGCTCGACGCTGAGCGACCTCATCCACAAGACGAGCTTCGCCATCACCGCCGACGACAGCCGTTATTTCCTGAACGGCGCCCGGCTGGAGCTCACCGACACCGACATGCGCATGGTGGCCACCGATGGGCACCGGCTGGCTTTCATCTCCCTGCCCCGTCCCCCGGGCTCGAGCGGAAACCTGAGCGCGATCGTACCGAAGAAGACGCTGCTCGAGCTCCTCAAGATCCTGGGAGAAGGGCAAGGCGAGGTGTCGTTCGCGAAAGGCGATAACCACCTGTTCTTCCGTATCGGCGATCGACTCCTGGTGTCGAAGCGGGTCGACGATCAGTTTCCCGCGTACGACAAGGTGATTCCCCAGGGAAACGACAAAAAAGTCACCTGCGCCACGGCGGAGCTCGTGGGCGCCATCCGGCGGGTGTCGCTCCTTGCGAACGAGCGCTCTCGCGCGGTCAAGTTCGGAATCGACTCCGGCCGCATCGAGATTTCCTCCCAGAACCCCGAGCTCGGCGAGGCGCGGGAGACCATAGAAGCCGCCTATCAGGGTCCTTCCCTGCAGGTGGGGTTCAATGGCCAGTACCTCCTCGATTTCCTGAACGTTACCGGGTCCTCGGAGGTCACTTTCGAGCTCAAGGACGACTCTTCCCAGGGCCTGCTGCGGCCCGCGGCCGCCGAGGACGGCGCGGACTACCGCTACGTCGTCATGCCGATGCGCCTTTGACGCGCGAAGCGCCCGCGGGGCGAACCAGCCGCGCTGACGACGGGGTCTCCGACCGCTCGCATCGAAGCCAATGACCGAACCGCAAAAAGAAGAACGAGACAAATCAGGGGCCGACTACACGGCGGAGAAGATCCGCGTCCTCGAGGGACTCGAGGGCGTGCGGATGCGCCCGGCGATGTACATCGGATCCACCGGCCTCGCCGGCCTCAACCACCTGGTGTACGAAGTCGTCGACAACAGCGTCGACGAGTCGATCGCCGGCTACTGCACCCGCATCGAGGTAACTCTTCACGTCGATAACAGCGTGACCGTCGTCGACAACGGCCGCGGCATTCCCGTCGACATCGAGAAGAAGACCGGGAGGCCGGCCGCCGAGGTCGTGATGACCCAGCTGCACGCCGGCGGGAAGTTCGACAACCAGACCTACAAGTTCTCGGCCGGGCTCCACGGGGTCGGGGTCTCGGTCGTGAACGCGCTCTCCGAGCGGCTCGAGGTCGAGATTCGGAGAAACGGAAAGGTCTACCGCCAGGCCTACGAGCGCGGTAAGGTCGCGACCCAGCTCGAGGAGGTGGGCACCACCGACAAAACCGGAACCACCATCACCTTCCGTCCCGACAGCACCGTCTTCGAAACCCTGGATTTCAGCTACGACAGCCTGTCGCAGCGCTTCCGCGAGCTCGCGTTCCTCAACCCCGGGATCACCATCAGCCTCATCGACGAGCGCCAGGGGAAGGACAAGGAGTTCCACTTCGAAGGCGGCATCGTATCCTTCGTCGAGTACTTGAACAAGAACCGCAACGCCCTCCACCCGAACGCGATCCATGTCCAGGGGGCTGGCGACGGCATGGAGTGCGAGATCGCGATGCAGTGGAACGACGGCTATCAAGAAGCCGTGTTCTCCTTCGTCAACACGGTGAACACTCACGAGGGCGGGACCCACCTCTCCGGTCTGCGCGCCGCGCTGACCCGGACCATCAACCAGTACGGCACCCAGAACAACCTCGCCAAGGTCCTCGAAGGCGGCATCGAGGGAGAGGACATCCGGGAGGGCCTGACCGCGGTCATCAGCATCAAGGTCCCCTCGCCGCAATTCGAGGGACAGACCAAGACCAAGCTCGGAAACCCCGAGGTCAAGGGGTTCGTCGAAAGCCTGGTCAACGAAAAGATCGCCCGTTTTCTGGAAGAGAATCCGGGCGACGCCCGCCGGATTCTCAACAAGGTGGTGGACGCCGCCAAGGCGCGCGAGGCGGCGCGTAAAGCCCGGGACCTGGTGCGCCGCAAGGGCGCCCTCGACTCCACGTCGCTTCCCGGAAAGCTCGCCGACTGCCAGGAGCGCGACCCCGCGCTCTCGGAGCTCTTCATCGTGGAGGGAGAGTCCGCGGGAGGATCGGCGAAGCAGGGACGGGACCGCCATTTCCAGGCCATCCTGCCGCTCAAAGGAAAGATTCTGAACGTCGAGAAAGCCCGTCTCGACAAGATGCTCGAGAACGAAGAGATCAAGGTGATGATCACCGCCCTCGGTACGGGAATCGAGGAGGACTTCGACCTCAAGAAGCTCCGATACCACCGGGTGATCATCATGACCGACGCCGACGTCGACGGCTCGCACATCCGGACGCTGCTGCTCACGTTCTTCTTCCGGAAGATGGCGCAGGTCATCGAGGCCGGGTACCTCTACATCGCGCAGCCCCCGCTCTACAAAGTGAAGAGGGGGAAGAAGGAGGTCTACTTCAAGGACGACCGGGAGCTCGATCGCCACTTGCTGCTGCGGGCGGTCGAGAACCGCACCGTGCGCATTCCCGCGCTCGGCAAGGAGTATTCGGGCGAGGACCTCGCGAACCGCCTGGAGAAGATGGTCGCCTTCCGGAAGCACCTCGATCGTCTGGCGAAGCGCGGCTACCCCGCGGTCATCCTGAAGGAGTTCCTGAGCGCCGGCGCCGACGAGACGATTCTCTCGAACAAGGAATGGCTCGAAGAGGCGCTCGCTCCCATCACCCGGGAGCACGGCCTCGAGGCGACGGTCATGGCCGATGAGGAGCACCAGCTCTACAAGATCGTGCCCGGGCAGAATACCAACGGCTACCGCTGGGTCAAGCCCATCGGGCGCGAGTTCCTGGCGGCCCCCGAGTACCGGACCCTTCGCGATCTCTACCAGGAAGTCGAGGACTTCGAGCGTCCGCCCATCGTGGTGAGCGAGTCGGCGCCCGCTGTCGACGGCGAGGCCGCGGACTCCGTCGCCGCCCCGGAGCGGCGCGAGCTCGCGAACAAGGAAGAGCTGATCGACTACCTCCTCGCGGCGGGGAAGAAAGGTCTGTCGATCCAGCGCTACAAGGGTCTCGGCGAGATGAACCCGACGCAGCTCTGGGACACGACCATGGATCCCGAGACCCGGGTTCTCCTTCAGGTCACCGTCGACGATCAGGTCGACGCCGACGAGATCTTCACCGTGCTCATGGGAGACGCGGTCGAGCCCAGGCGCCAGTTCATCGAAGAGAACGCCCTCGAAGTGGTGAATCTCGATATCTAGACGCCGGGGTCCGCGGCCCGCCGGCCGGGACCCATCCGGATCCCCTTGAGGCCAAAAGGAAAGGTTAAGGAGCATGGCCACAGCGGCAGAACGCTTGCCCGTCAACATCGAAGACGAGATGAAGCGGTCCTACATGGACTACGCCATGTCGGTCATCATCGGGCGGGCGCTTCCCGACGTGCGCGACGGCCTGAAGCCCGTCCATCGCCGCGTCCTCTACGCGATGTACCGCGAGGGGCTGCTCTCGACCCGCGCCTACTCGAAATGCGCCGGAATCGTGGGCGAGGTGCTCAAGAAGTACCACCCGCACGGAGACGCGGCGGTCTACGACACTCTCGTCCGCATGGCGCAGGACTTCAACCTGCGGATGCCGCTCATCGACGGGCAGGGGAACTTCGGCTCGATCGACGGCGACCCGCCGGCGGCCTACCGATACACCGAGGCCCGTCTGACCGCTCTCGCCGAGAGCATGATGCGGGACATCGACAAGGACACCGTCGACTTCGTCCCGAACTTCGACGGCAACACCAACGAGCCGACGGTTCTCCCTTCCGCGTTTCCCAACCTCCTCGTCAACGGGGCGACGGGAATCGCGGTGGGCATGGCGACCAACATCCCGCCCCACAACCTCCGGGAGGTCGTCGACGGAATCCTCCACGTTCTGGGATCCAAGGGGCGCAGTGACGCCGAGCTGACCGACGCCCTCCTCGGGATCGTTCTCGGGCCCGATTTCCCCACCGCGGCCTTCGTCCACGGCGGCCGCGGCATCGAGCAGGCATACCGCACCGGCCGCGGCAGCATCCAGCTCCGGGCGCGCGCGACTATCGAAGAGACGGGGAAGGACCGCGAATCCATCGTGGTGACGGAGATTCCCTACCAGGTGAACAAGGCCAAGCTGGTCGAGAAGATCGGCGAGCTCTGGCGCGACAAGAAGCTCGAAGGCATCTCCGACCTTCGAGACGAGTCGGACCGCACCGGCATGCGCATCGTGATCGACCTCAAGCGCGGTGAGGTCGCCCAGGTCGTGCTCAACAACCTCTACAAGCACACCGCCCTCCAGACCAGCTTCGGCATCATCATGCTCGCGATCGTCGACAACCGGCCGAAGGTCCTCTCGCTCCTCGAGATGATCCGCCTGTTCACCGACTTCCGCCGGGACATCGTGAGGAGGCGGACCGCCTTCGAGCTCAGGAAGGCGGAAGAGCGCGCGCATGTCCTCGAGGGCTTCGTCATCGCGCTCGACCACCTCGACGAGATCATTCAGCTCATCCGGAGCTCGGCCTCTCCCGCCGCGGCGCGCGAGGCCCTGATGGCGGGCTATGGGCTCAGCGAGATCCAGGCCCAGGCCATTCTCGACCTCCAGCTCCAGCGGCTCACCGCGATGGAGCGGGACAAGATCGTGGAGGAGCACCGCGAGATCCGCCTACGGATCGAGGAGCTCAAGGCGATCCCCGATCGCATTCAGGCCGAGATCGATGGCGTGC
>DAISKN010000163.1:0-11471 GCA_036820975.1 Acidobacteriota bacterium
ATCCGGCGCTACGGCTTCGGCTGCGCCGCCGCGTCACCGCTCGGCGGAGCGGCGGCGTCGAGCTTCTGGACCACGAGGAGGCTGATGTCGAGAGCCGGGTCGAGAACGAACGTGAGCCCGGGGGTCGCCCGGAGAATGAGCCCGATCTGGTTCTCGGTGGCGACCGCTCTCACGATGGGCTCGAGGCTCTCCTGGAACTTCGCCTCCCCTTCCTGCCGCTTGGCCTCGAAGTCCTGCTGCTGGTCCTGAAGCCATCTCTGGGCCTCGGTCCGCTTGCGCTCGATGTCGCGCTGGAGGCGGAGCTTGGCGTCCTGCGAAAGGATCTCCGAGTTGAGCTTGGTGCTCATGTCGCGGATCTCCTGCTCGCGCTTCGCGACCTCTTCCTGGATCTTGTCGTTCTCCGCCTTCAGCGAGGCGAACAGCGCTTTTCCCGCCGTCGATTCGGCGGCGATGCGCTCGATGTCGATGATCGCGATCTTCGTGGTTCCGGTGGTCACTCCCGCCGTCTGGCCGAAGGCGGTGGGTGCGGCGGCGACACTCAAGGCCAGCGTCACCCAAGCGGCCCCCTTGGCCACTTTCTTTGAATTCATGATTTCGAGACTCCTTGTGATTGAACTAACAGAGAACGAAAAAACAAGTATCGAGCACCCCACGAGCGGAGTGACTCGCGAGCGGCCCGCCTTCGCGCGAAGCGCTTCGGCGAGTTCTCGCCGGAGCCCGAAAGTGCGTAGGCGGAAGCGAGTCCCGGAGCGACGGGCCGCGGGGTTGGGGCCCCGCGGCATTGATAGAAGAGCGAAGCGAGCATTTAGAAAGTGGTTCCGATGCCGAAGCGGAAGGCCGTCGCCGGCTGAAAAGCATCGCGGTGCGGATTATAAGCCCAAATCAGACGGAAGGGAACGTTCAGAACCGGAACGAAGAACCTCATCTCCGCGCCCGTCGACGTCCGCAGGTCCTGGAACATGGAGAGGCTCCAGTCCGTCCTCTCGTCGTAGGCCTGTCCGGCGTCGAAGAACATCACCAGGCGAAGCGGCCCCGCGAGCGGGATGTAGTACTCCGCGTTGAAAAGCATCATCTTGTTGCCGCCGATGAAGCGTCCCAGAGGATCGCGGGGACCCACGGTGCGGATGTCGTAACCGCGAATCTGGTTCTCGCCCCCGAGGAAGAAGCGCTCGTAGAACGGGATGCCCGTCTGCTGCACGTCGAGGATGATGTCTCCCGTCTCCTCGTCGATCCCCCCGCCTTCGATGATCCGGCTCTCGGCGAAGCCCTGGAGCCAGGAGAACATCGTGCGGAAGCCGAGGTTCGTGGTGCGCGAGACCGGAAGATACCAGACCCCCTCGAACGTCGGCTTGTAATAGTTGACGGTTCCCCCGAGGATGCCTCCGGCGACGTCGAAGCTCATGGTGTAGCGCTTGCCCCGGAAAGGAAAGAGCGGGTTGTCCGTGGTGTTATGCACGAAGGACGGCGCCACCTTGCTCTGGGTGAAGTTTCCCTGGATTCCGTAGAACCGCGGATCGAAGTACCTGGGGTCGGTGAACAGGTCGTACGGAGTGAGAACCAGATCGGGGTCGGGCTCCGAGGTCTTGATCACCGAGTAGCTGTAGTTGAGGAACAGCCGTGAGAAGCGCTTCACCGGAATTCCCCAGATGAGGCTTCCCCCCGTGTCCTCGCGGGTGAACTGCGGCAGTCTCAGAGTGCGCTTGAAAAGGTCGAACCCCGCGGTGATGGGAAGGTCCAGGAAGTAGGGGTCGGTGAGCGCGATCTGGAAGTTCCGTGTGCGGCTTCCGGTCTGGAGCGCGAAGGACGCGGTCTCCCCTCTTCCGAGGAAGTTGGTGGTGGAGAACGCGAGATTGATGAAGGCGCCTTCGAGCCCGGAGACGCCGCCGCCGAAGGTGAACTGGTTGCGGTTCTGTTCCGCCAGCCTCAGGGTGATGTCGAGCTTGTTGTCGGTCTCGGGGACGGGCTGAATCTCCGGCTCCTCGATCGGCTGGAAGTAGCCGAGCTGGTTGATCCGGCGGATGGACATCTTGAGCAGCTCCATGTTCATCACGTCCTGCTCGTTCAGCCACATCTCCCGCCGGATCACCTTGTCCCGGGTGGTGGTGTTCCCCTTGAACTCGATGCGGTTCACGAAATACTGCTTGTCCTCGTTGAGGTTGATGGTCACGTCGACGACTTCGGACTCGGCGACCGGCCGCTTGATGGGGAAGCCCGTGAACTGCACGTAGCCCCTCGAGCCGTAGAGCTCGCGGAGACTCTCGATGCCCTTGGTGATCTTCGACTCGTTGTAGACCTCGCCCGGCGTAAGCTTGAAGAAGGTCTCGATGAAATCCGCGGGAAAGACGGTGGCCCCCTCGACGGTGATGTCGCCGACCCGGTACTGCTTTCCTTCCTCGACGGGAATCTTCAGATCCAGCCACCGCTTCGGCCGCTTCCAGAACATGAAGCGGGAGTAGCCGTCCTGGTACTGCATCTCCGCCGGTCCGAAGGACACGTCCACGTAGCCGTTGTTGAGATAGACCTCGCGGACCTTCTCGATGTCCTGCCCGTACTGCTCTTCGGTATAAGTGCTCCCCCCCATGAGCCCGCCGAGCACGTGGCTCTCCCGGGTCTTCTTCATGGCCCAGCGGAGCTGCCAGTCGTCGAAATGCTCGATGCCGTCGAAGTCCACCGTGCGGATCCGGATCTTCTGCTCGTCCTTGATGTCGAAGACCACCTTCACCCCTCCGGAGTCGAGGGGCTCGACACGGCTCGAGACGCTTCCGTCAGTGCGGCCCTTGTCGACGAGCATGGTGCGGATGATCGTCTCCGCCTTCACCACTTTCGCCGGATCGTAGAAGGAGTCGATGGGGATCTCCGCCTTCTCCTCGGTGAGCTTTTCGGTGATGGAGTTGGCGGAGAGCTCCTTGCTTCCGACGAAATCGAGCGCCTGGACCCGAGGCCGCTCGTCGACCACGTAGGTCACGATCTTGCCCCGTTCGCCGTCGGTGACTTCGAGCGTGAGATCGTCGAGAAACCCGGTGTCCCAGAGGCGGTGGAAATCGGCGATGGCGGCCTTGGAATCGTAGGGGTCGCCGGGCTTCTGGGTGAGGTGGAAGAGGTAGGTCGCGCTATCGACTACGACGTTGCCGCTAATCTCTACCTTTTCGACGTTCGACTGCTGGGCGATGGCTGCGGTCGGCGGGATCGACAACGAGAGCGCGGACGAAAAGAGAATGCTGGAGAAACGTAGGTTGGGCATTACAGATTCCCTCAGACAGAAAGTGGTTCTTCCACCGCATCCGTTTGTTTCAATCCAAGCTTGTCTCCGTCCGCGAAGATGGTCACCGGCTGGCCCGGTTTGACCGTTCCGCGTATGAAAGCCTCCGAGAGCGGGTCCTCCACGTACTTCTGCAGCGCCCGCCTGAGGGGCCGGGCGCCGTAGGAGCGATCCTGGCAGGTGCTCTCGATGATCCAGTCCACCGCGTCCTGGGTGAGCGTCACCTGTAGCTTCTTGTCGCGCAGCACCTCGTTCATCTGGTTCGCGAGCAGCAAGACGATCTGCCGGAGGTCGTCGTCGTTCAGGGCGTCGAAGACGATGATCTCGTCGACGCGGTTGATGAACTCGGGGTTGAACGTCTTCTTGACCTCCCCCATCACCATGTCCTGGATGCGGGCCGAGGTGGCGTCCTCGTCGCTCGACTGGAAGCCCACCCTTCCCTTCTTCTCGATGTAGCGGGCGCCGATGTTGGAGGTCATGATGATGATCGAGTTCTTGAAGTCGATGGTGTTTCCCAACCCGTCGGTCAGCTGGCCGTCCTCGAAGACCTGGAGCAGGATGTTGAACACGTCGGGATGGGCCTTCTCGATCTCGTCGAGAAGGATGACGCAGTAGGGGTTCCGCTTCACCTTCTCGGTGAGCTGACCGCCCTCCTCGTGCCCGACGTAGCCCGGGGGCGAGCCGATGAGCTTCGAGACCGAGTGCTTCTCCATGTACTCGCTCATGTCGAAGCGGATGAGGGCCTTCTCGGTGCCGAAGAGGAAGTCCGCCAGGGACCGCGCGACCTCGGTCTTGCCCACGCCGGTCGGGCCCAGGAAGATGAACGAGCCCACGGGGCGGTTCGGGTTCTTCAGTCCTGCGCGCGAGCGCCGGATGGCGCGGGAGATCCCCGAGACCGCCTGCTTCTGGCTCACGATGCGGCGGTGAAGCTCGTCCTCCATGCGCAGGAGCTTCTCGCTCTCTTCCTCTTTAATAGAGGCGAGCGGGATTCCCGTCCACCGCGAGACGACCTCGTCGATGTCGCGCCGGTCCACCACCGGACGATCGAAGTTCTTGAGCTCCCAGCGCTCGCGGATGAACTGCAGGTTCTCCCGCTGGGCGATCTCCTCGTCGCGGTACATCGCCGCCCGCTCGAAGTCCTTGTTGGCGATGGCGTGATCCATCCGGTCGGCGATGACCCGGATGCGCTTGCGGAGGTCCGCGAAGTCGGTGGAGAAGGTGGATTCCCGGAGCTTCACCCGGGAGCCGGCCTCGTCCAGGAGGTCGATCGACTTGTCGGGGAGGAACCGGTCGGTGATGTAGCGGTGCGCCTGGAACACGGCGGCGTCGATGGCTTCCGGCGAATAGGAGACGTGATGGAACGCCTCGTAGCGCTCCTTGATGCCCCGGAGGATCTCGATCGTCTCGAGCTCCGTCGGACTCGAGACTTTCACCCCCTGGAACCGCCGCTCGAGACTCCGGTCGCGCTCGATGTACTTCCGGTACTCGGCCGGGGTGGTGGCCCCGATGCACTGGATCTCCCCGCGCGAAAGCGCCGGCTTCAGGATGTTGGCAGCATCGAGGGATCCCTCGGCCGAGCCCGCCCCCACCAGCGTGTGGAGCTCATCAATAAAGATGATGACGTTCGGGTTCTCGGTGAGCTCCTTCATGATGGTCTTGAGGCGCTCCTCGAACTGGCCCCGGTACTTGGTTCCGGCCACGATGAGGGAGATGTCGAGCGCGAGAATGCGCTTGTCGGCGAGGAAGAGGGGCACGTCGCCGTGGACGATCTTGTTGGCGAGCCCTTCGACGATCGCCGTCTTGCCCACGCCTGGCTCGCCGATGAGCACCGGGTTGTTCTTGGTTCGACGACACAGGACCTGGATCGTGCGCTCGAGCTCGCTGTCCCTGCCGATGAGCGGGTCGAGCTGCCCTCGACTCGCAGCCTCCGTCAGGTCGCGGCTGAACTCCGTGAGAAGCGGTGTCTCTTTGGCCTTGGACATCGTCGCCTTCTGGTTCAGCTCCTGGACAATGTCTTCGCGAACGGTGTTGATGCGGAGTCCGCGCTCGTGGAGGATGGTGGCGGCCACGGACTTCTCCTCGCGCAGAATTCCCAGGAGGATGTGCTCGGTTCCGATGTAGTTGTGGACCAGTCGTTCCGCCTCTTCGGCGGCGAACGTCAGTACCCGCTTCGACTCCGCCGAAAGCGGGATCTCGACGGAGGTCGAGACCTGATCGCGGATGACGATGCGGCCCTCGATCTCCTTGCGAATGCTCTCCATCGAAAGATGGGACTTCGCGAAGATCCGGCTCGTGAGACCTTTGCCCTCGCGGATCAGGCCGAGAAGGAGGTGCTCGGTTTCGATCGAATTGCTACCCAGTTGCGCGGCTTCGTAACGGGCGAAGAAGATGACTCGCTTGGCCCGCTCGGTGTATCGCTCGAACATGTCCTCCACCCGAACTGCTGGTTGGGATTATAACACACCCGCCTAAACCATTGCGTCAGCATGGTTTCAAGCATCGACCCGACCTCGCTCGCGAGCAGCAGGATAGCACGAACGAAAGGCCGGTTGAAAGCACGGAAAAGCCTCTAGGAACTGAGCTCGCGATCGAGCCCCTCGGACACCGCCGGCCGATGAAGCCAGGACGCGAGAACGCCAAGAGCGAGAATGCTGAGAACCACGATCAGCAGATAGAGGTTGAAGTTAGGCCCGAGAATCTCTTTGAGCCAGGTGTGGGCCAGCATCTTCCCGCCCACGATCGCAAGGACCAGCGAGAGCGACACCTTCAGATAGCGGAATGCCTGAATCGCCCCGGCGAGAGCGAAGTAGAGCGACCGGAGGCCGAGGATCGCGAACACGTTGCTGGTGAACACCAGGAACGGATCGGCGGTGATGGCGAAGATCGCGGGGATCGAATCGACGGCGAAGACCAGATCGCTGGCCTCGACGATGACCAGGGCGAGGGCGAGGGGCGTCAGGAGGATCGTACCCGGCGGCGCTTTCCCCACGATTGAGTCATCGAGGACGGCGGCCCCGGGAATCTCCGCCTCATGCGACGCGGCCGATCCCGCCTTGACGAAAAAATGCGAGCCGTGGAGGCGCTCGGTTACCGGAAAGAAGCGCCGCGTGAATCGGATGATCCAGGTCTCGTTCGGGTCCGAGTTTTCCTTGAGGAAGAGCATCTTGACGGCGGTGAAGATCAGGAAGGCGCCGAAGATGTAGAGAATCCAGAAGAACTCGGCGATGAGACGGGCGCCGATGCCGATCATCGCCCCGCGGAGCACGAGAGCCCCGAGGATGCCCCAGTACAGGACCCGGTGCTGGTAGAGCTGCGGCACCGCGAGAAAGCCGAAGATCATCGCGATGACGAAGACGTTGTCGACGGAAAGAGACTTCTCCACCACGTAGCCCGTCAGATACTTGAGCGCGGCGCTGCGGCCGTCGTTGATCCGGCCATCCGGGTGCTCCGCGCTGCGCTCGACTATGTCTGGGGTGCTGCCGAGTCCCAGCCAGTGGTTCTCGTAGCCGAAATAGACGAAGACCGAGAACGAGAGCCCGAGGGCTATCCAGACCGCGGACCAGCCGAGGGCCTCCCGGATGGAAACGACGTGAGCTTTGCGATGGAACACCCCCAGGTCGAGGGCGAGCATGAGGAGGACGAAGGTGATGAAGCCAATCCAGATTAGGAGCAACCGGAGAATGCCTTCCAGGTAGTCTCGCCGCCGCATCGCTGCGGCCAGGGGGCCGGGGACCGGGAGGTCCCGTGTTGACGACCGCTCCTACCCGCACCATCGCGGGCTGGCTACTCCCTACTCCCTCAATATACCGAATTCCTGCGCGTTGCGCTCTTAAGCCGCCGGGTCGTGAGGACGCCTTCAAGACCATCGACGACTTCGACTTCACTCTCCAAACTACGGCGCGCTTGTCCCTCCTCGGCCAGCAACGGGAGGCCCTTTTTCACGGCGTCGCGGAGCTCAAGGTCATCCGCAGCTGGATCATGCTCTCCTGACTCACGCGGGCCAGCCCCTCTTGCGGACGATCGAGATCAAAGATGAGCAAGATGACCAGGACGACGATGAGCGAGTAGATGGCCGTCGGCACCCGGATCCGAGCGCCTGCCAGCCCGTTCCCGTATCCCAGAAATCCTGCAGACAGGATCGCAAAACCAATCAGCAAGAGCAGCACGCTTTCCGGCACGTGATTGGCAACGGCCACGTCCCGCTCAGCCTTGATGTCGATGAGCTGGTTCACCGCGTGAGTGAACAACCCCAATGGGACCGATCGCGGTTCCGCCCCTGCGGCAGTAGCAGCCATTTTCCATAACCCGACCTGAAGTCGTCTCGTTTCGACGTCCAACTGCTGTCGGGCCGGAGAGGATTGCTTCGTCCGAAGAACGGCCTCCAACCGAATCTCAATGTAACGGCGAAATAGCTCGATCGCTTCGACTTGATCAGAGGCTGGCAGGAACTGGGCACGGAGAGCGGCGGTGCCGATTGCGTTGGCTTCCCGGACCACCATCTCCTTGCGGTGTTCGAATCGGGACAGGGCCATGGCGAACGTGAACCCGAGGAGAAGGGAGAGCAACGCCAAGAGGGCGACTTCGATGCTCGTGAACTGACTTTCCTCCTGCTCCGTAGGCTTGTGCCGCCTCCGGCGACCAAGCCGGTACCCTATTTCACCCGCCAGCGCCAGAAGGCCGACCAGCGCCAGGGCAATGAGGATCTCAGATCGCCCGTAGAGAAACTCGTTCGACAATCAAGACTCCTTGTCCCCAACACCTGCAGAGAAAACCTCAAAACCGCAGCTCTCCGTTGGCCAACGTGCTACGTGTTCCCGGTCGACCCACGGACCCAGACAGTGTCCCGGCTCCCGGGTAGCACCTACCACTCCGGCCAGGTACTCTGCAGCGCGCCGCATATTGTCGCTTTCAATGACTGCACGCAGCGGCTCCTCCCAAGACATCACGGCTTCGAGAGCTCCCTCGATTACGCGGAACCGGCTGCGCGTTCCACGAGCTTTCCGTCCTCCATGTACAGCACGCGGTCGCAGACTGAAGCGATCGCCCCGCTGTGGGTGACGACGACCGAGGTCAGGCCGCGGTCCTGATGGAGGCTTCTCAGAAGCGCAATGAGATCGCGGCTGGTGCGCGAGTCGAGGTTTCCCGTCGGCTCGTCGGCGAGAACCAGGGAGGGCGATGTGACCAGCGCCCGCGCCACCGCGACGCGCTGCTGCTCTCCCCCGGACAGCTGCGCCGGGCGATGATCGACCCGTTCCGCGAGACCGAGCTCGGAAAGAATCTTCCGGGCGCGCTCCATGGCCTCGGCCTCCGGCCTGCGGGCGATGAGGAGGGGCATGGCCACGTTCTCGAGTGCGCTGAACTCCGGGAGGAGATGATGGAACTGGAAGATGAAGCCGATCGTCTGGTTCCGGAGCCTCATGCGCTCCGCTTCATCGAGGGCGAAGAGGTCGCGCCCCTCGAGCGAGACCGTGCCCGCGTCGGGAACGTCCAGAGTCCCGAGAAGGTGCATCAGCGTGCTCTTTCCCACGCCGGACGATCCCACGATCGCCACCATTTCGCCGCGGCTCACCGCGATGTCGAGATCCCGGAACACCTCGACCTTCCGGCCGTCGGAACGGTAGGTCTTCGCGAGGCCCCGCCCTTCCAGGAGAATCGTCATTCGAACCGCAGGGCTTCGGTAATCACCAGGCGGGCGGCGCGCCTCGCGGGGTAGAGCGTCGCCAGGAAGCAGACGAGGGGCGCCGCCACCACCACGATGGTGAAGTCCGAGAGCAGGAGCTTGAAGGGCACGTAGGCCACCTGATAAACGTCCTCAGGAATGCTGACCACGCGATAGTGGTCGAGGAGCCAGGAGATCGCGACTCCGAGAGCGGCGCCGACCGCCGTTCCCGCGACCCCGATGATGCCGCCCTGGAGCATGAAGATCGACATGATGCTCCGCGGCGACGCCCCCATGGATCGGAGGATCGCGATGTCGCGGGTCTTGTTCATCACGATCATGATCTGGCTCGCGACGATGTTGAGGGCCGCTACCCCGACGATGAAACTGATGAAGATCGTCGTCACCATCTTCTCCAGCCAGAATGCGGAAAAGAGGCTGCGGTTCGTTTCCTTCCAGTTCATCGATCCGTAGTCGGGCCCGAGGGCTTTCATGGCCGCGATCTCCGTGTCCTCCACTCCATAGAGATCGCGCACCTTGGTCTCGACGTACATCGCCTCATCGCCCACGCCGAGCAGCCGCTGCGAATCGGGAAGGTCGAGAAGCGCCCAGGAGTTGTCGAAATTGTAGAGCCCGAGCCGGAACACCCCGGCGACGCGGAAGCTCCGGGTGCGCGGAAGCATTCCGAACGGGCTCAAGTGCCCTTCGGGCGAAGTGACTTTGACGGTGTCCCCGACGAATACCCCGAGCTGGATCGCGAGCTCGTCGCCGAGCACGATCGGCGGGAGAGAGCCCTCGTCCGTCTTCACCGACAGGTCCTCGAGATCTCCCGACAGCATCTTGCCCCCGAACTCGGTCACGTTCTTTTCGAGCGCCGGGTCGATGCCCTTGAGTGTCACCAGGCCCGAGCCCGTCCCGCTCGAGACCAGCGCCTTTCCGTAGAGCACCGGAGCAGCGCCCTCGATGCCGTCGACGGTCTCGAGGATCTCGACCACCCGCCGGTAGTCCTCGAACGGCTGTCCTCCCTCCCTGTAGATGCTCAGATGGGAGGCGGCTCCGAGAATCCGCGAGCGCAGCTCTCCCTGGAACCCGGTCAGGATCGCGAGCGCAATCAGCAGAATCATCACCCCGACCACCACACCCAGAGTCGAGATGGTGGAGATGACGGAGATGAAGAGCTGCCGCCGCTGCGCCAGGAGGTAGCGGAGGGCCACCTTCAGCTCGAAGGGCACTCTCACTCGACCTCGGAACCCTCGGGTCGGAGGTGGGGGAACAGAATCACGTCGCGTATGGAGGCGGAGTTCGTGAAGAGCATCGCCAGGCGATCGATTCCGATTCCTTCACCTCCCGTCGGAGGAAGGCCGTGCTCCAGGGCGCGCACGTAGTCGGTATCCATCACGTGGGCCTCGGCATCGCCCCGCGCCCGCTCCTCTACCTGGCCCTCGAACCGCGCCCGCTGATCGTCGGGGTCGTTGAGCTCCGAGAACCCGTTCGCGCACTCCATCCCGGCGATGAAGAGCTCGAATCGGTCCACCAGCTCCGGATCGTCTTTCTTCTTCTTCGAGAGCGGCGACACCGAAAGCGGATAGTCGGTGATGAACGTCGGCTGGATGAGCTTCGGCTCGGCCACTTCGTCGAAGAGCTTGGTCAGGACCTTCCCCCAGGGAGCGTCTCGATCGAGATCGAGCTTCAGCGCGCGTCCCGCTTCCAGCAGACGATCCTTGCTCCGCAGATCCGCGTCCTCGAGCTCGATTCCCCGCTCCTTCAACCCCTCGCGCACTGCGTCGAGCATCCGCAGCCGCCGGTACGGCGGAGTGAGTTCGATCTGGTGCTCACCGTAGACCAGAGGCTTTCCCTCCCGGATTCTCGTCTGCAGGCGGTGAAACAGATCCTCGGTGAGCGACATCATGCTCTCGACGTCGCTGTAGGCCTCGTAGAACTCCAGCATCGTGAACTCGGGGTTGTGCCGGGTGGAGATGCCTTCATTGCGGAAGTTGCGGTTGATCTCGTAGACCTTCTCCATTCCCCCGACGGTGAGCCGCTTCAGGTAGAGCTCGGGGGCGATGCGCAGATAGAGATCCATCTTCAGCGCGTTGTGGTAGGTCTTGAACGGGCGCGCGACCGCCCCTCCGGCGATCGGCTGGAGCATCGGCGTTTCGACCTCGATGTAGCCCCGCTCGTCGAAAAAAGCACGAATCGCCTGAATGAGCCGGCTACGGGTCACGAACGCCTCTCGCGACTCCGGGTTCGAGATCAGGTCGAGGTAGCGCTGGCGGTACCGGACCTCGACGTCGGTCAGGCCGTGCCACTTTTCCGGAAGCGGCTTCATCGCCTTCGCCAGGAACGTGAGCGACTCGACTCTGACAGTCAGCTCGCCCGTCTTCGTCCGGAACAGAGGCCCCTCGACCCCGATGAAGTCTCCGAGATCCAGGTTCTCGTACACCGCGAAGTCCCTCTCCGGGACGGCGTCCTTCCTTATATAAACCTGGAGCTTCCCCGCGCCGTCGCTGAGGTGGGCGAACACGACCTGACCGCCGTCGAGGAAGGCGTATC
>DAISKN010000164.1:0-9267 GCA_036820975.1 Acidobacteriota bacterium
CGGCTTCTACCGGGCGGGAGACTCCCGCGTCGGCCTCCACGTCGCGTTCTATCCCGAGCAGCGCCAGGGAGCGGAGCTCGTGAGCTCCGCGAACCAGCTCGTCCGTCCCAATGATGACGCGTGGCGCCAGGTGAGCCTCGAGAGCCGCGGGGTCGCGCTTCCCGGCGGCGCCCTCGCCGTCCAAGAGGGGATTCTCAACGGGCCCGGCGGGGGCCTCGTCGTCTGGAAGTGGTACTGGATCGCCTCTCACCACACGTCCAGTCCGATCTGGGCGAAGACGATCGAAGCGGGCGAGAAGCTGCTCATGCGGCGGCCGTACGCGGCGGGAATCATCGTGTTCACGGAACGAGACGACGAGGAATCGGCGCGAGCCCGACTCGAGGAGTTCCTGGCGGAGGGGCTTGAGGCGATCGAATCCACCCTGGAGGAGGTGTCGCAATGACCGCGGACGGACGCCCTCTCATCGCGCACGTCATCTACCGGCTGGACGTCGGCGGGATGGAGAACGGTCTCGTTAACTTGATCAACCGGCTGCCGGCCGATCGCTATCGACACGCCATCGTGAGCCTCAGCGACAGCACGGATTTCGCGAAACGCATCTCTCGAGATGACGTGCCGATCGTGAACCTCGGAAAGAAGCCGGGGCACGACCTGGGTCTCTATTCGCGTCTCTTCCGGGCGTTTCGCAGCCTGCGGCCGGCCGTGGTCCATACGAGAAACCTGGCGGCGATCGAGGCCGTCGCCGCGGCCGCGGCGGCGATGGTTCCGTACAGGGTCCATGGAGAGCACGGGCGCGACGTGCAGGACCCGGAAGGGACCATCCGGCGCTACCGGCTGTTGCGGAAAACGCTCTCTCCGCTCGTCCATCGTTTCATCGCTCTCTCCCGCGACCTGGAGCGGTATCTCCTCGGAACCGTGGGCATCCCGGCGGCGAAAGTCGTCCGCATCATGAACGGAGTCGACCTCGAAACGTTTCGTCCCGATGCCGGCCGGGTGGGGTCCTTTTTCGCGGGAGCCCCGTTCGATCCGTCCGGCAGAGTGGTCATCGGATCGGTCACGCGGATGCAGGAGGTGAAGGACCCGGTAACCCTCGCGAGAGCGTTCGTCCGTCTGATCCAGAAAGGATATGGATCCAAGGCCTGCCTCGTCCTCGTGGGCGACGGCCCTCTTCTCCAGGACGTGCGCCGGATCCTGAGCGAGGCCGATGCCGAGCGGCACGCATGGCTCGTGGGAGAACGGGACGACGTGGCGTCGGTGCTGCATTCGGTCGACTTGTTCGCGCTTTCCTCCCGGGTGGAAGGAATCTCGAACACCATCCTCGAAGCGATGGCGAGCGGGCTTCCCGTCGTCGCCACGGGTGTGGGAGGAAACGCCGAGCTGGTGGAGAACGGAGTCACCGGCACCCTGGTTCCGCCGCGGGACCCGGAGACGCTCGCCGGGGTTCTGGCTCGCTACGTCGACGACGAGAAGCTGCGGCGGGAACAGGGACGGGCGGGTCGCGCGCGCGCCGAGCGGGAGTTCGGTCTCGACGGCATGATCGCGCGCTACTCAGAGGTCTACGACGGCCTTCTCGCGCGAAGGCCGGCCGTTTTTCGGGGGAAACAACTGCGATGTGCGGAATAGCGGGCATCTTCGACCTGCGCGAGCGCCGTCCCATCGACGAGGCCCTTCTCGTCGCGATGCGGGACGCGGTCCGGCACCGGGGACCGGACGGCGAGGGACTTCACGTCGAGCCCGGAGTCGGGCTCGGGCACCGGAGGCTCTCGATCATCGACGTCGCCGGAGGGCAGCAGCCCATCTACAACGAGGACGGCTCGGTTGCGCTCGTCTACAACGGCGAGATCTACAACTATCGGGGCCTCGTGGACGAGCTGCGCTCGCGCGGGCACGTCTTCCGCACCCATTGCGACACCGAGGTCGTCGTTCACGCCTGGGAAGAGTGGGGCGAGGCTTCCGTCGAGCGATTCAACGGCATGTTCGCCTTCGCGCTCTGGGATCGAAACCGGGGCAAAGGGTTTCTCGCGCGGGACCGGATCGGAATCAAGCCGCTTTACTACGCCGAGCTCGAGAACGGGCAGGTTCTCTTCGGCTCGGAGCTCAAGGCGCTTCTGGCGCATCCCGGCCTCCCGCGCTCCATCGACCCCGCGGCGGTGGAGGAGTTCTTCGCCTACGGCTACGTGGCGGAGCCGAGAAGCATCTTTCGGGGGGTCCGGAAGCTCGCCCCGGGGCACACGGTCACGATCGAGGCCGGCCGTCCCGTCGAGCAGCGTCGTTACTGGGACGTGGTCTTCGAGCGCCGCCACGGCGGACCGGAGGCGGAGCTCGCGGACGAGCTCGTTCTCCGCTTGAGAGCCGCGGTCGCGAGCCACCTCATGTCCGAGGTTCCGCTCGGAGCCTTTCTCTCGGGGGGCGTCGACTCGAGCGCGGTCGTCGCGATGATGGCGCAGGTCTCGACCGATCCCGTGAATACCTGCTCGATCCGCTTCGGCGAGAGCGAGTTCGACGAGTCCCGCTACGCGGCGGAGGTGGCCGAGCGCTACCGGACGAACCACCTCTCTTCCGCGGTGAACCCGGCGGACTTCGACCTCGTGGACCGTCTCGCTTCTCTCTACGACGAGCCTTTCGCCGACAGCTCCGCGATGCCGACGTACCGCGTCTCGGAGCTCGCGAGGCGGCGGGTCACGGTCGCGCTCTCGGGCGACGGCGGCGACGAGAACTTCGGCGGCTATCGCCGTTATCGATGGCATACCTATGAAGAGCGGGTGCGCGGGTTCGTGCCCGGGTCGGTGCGCGGGCCGTTCTTCGGCCTTCTCGGAAGGCTCTACCCGAAAGCGGATTGGGCCCCGAAGGTGCTCCGGGCGAAGAGCACGTTCGAGGCGCTCGCCCTCGATCCCATCGAGGGCTACTTCCACAGCGTTTCCATCCTCGGAGACGGCCTTCGGAGAAAGCTCTTCCGCGATTCGTTCCGGCGCGAGCTCCAGGGGTATCACGCTATCGAGGTCTTGAGAAGGCATCTGGAGAGCGCCCCCGAGCATCCTCTCTCGCGCGTCCAGTACCTCGACCTCAAGACCTACCTTCCGGGTGACATCCTCACCAAGGTGGACCGCGCGAGCATGGCGCACTCTCTCGAGGTGCGGGTTCCGATTCTCGACCACGAGCTCGTCGAGTGGGCGGCGGGCCTTCCTCCGGAGACCAAGCTTCGGGATCGGGAAGGGAAGTACCTGTTCAAGCAAGCAATGGAACCGTACCTCTCGAGAGAGCTCCTGTATCGTCCCAAGATGGGCTTCGCCGTGCCGCTCGCGTCCTGGTTTCGCGGGCCGCTCCGGGATCGGGTGCGCGCCGCGGCGACGAGCCCCGTTCTGCTGGACACGGGAATCTTCGACGAGAGGTTCCTCCTGCGGATGGTGGACGAGCACCAGTCGGGCCTGCGCGATTTCAGCGCGCCTCTCTGGTCGGTGCTGATGTTCGAAGCGTTCTGCCGCCAGCGGGACGGTGTCGAGACGGAGGGGATGGTGGCGCCGGAGCCGGCGGCGTCCGCCGCGAAGTAGCTTCCGCGGCGGACGAAACCTCTACGATGCGGATCCTCCACGTCCTCGACCACTCGGCGCCCATCTTGAGCGGCTATACCTACCGGACGCTCTCCATCCTGCGCGAGCAGGGCAGGCTCGGTTGGGAAACCGCGCAGGTCACGAGCTCCAAACATCCCGCCGAGACTCTCGTCGAGGAATCGGAAGGGTTTCGCTTCTATCGCACCGCCGCTCCGCGGGGATTCGGCTCGAAGCTCCCCGTGGTCAAACAGCTCGCGGTGGTTCGTGAGCTCGAGGGCCGTCTCCGCGCGTTGGTGCCAGAGGTCGAGCCGGACATCCTCCACGCCCACTCGCCGTCTCTCAACGGTCTCGCGGCCCTCCGCGTGGGGAGGGCTCTGGGCCTTCCCGTGGTGTACGAGGTTCGAGCGTTCTGGGAGGACGCGGCCGTCGATCACGGGACGAGCAGTGAGGGGGGAGCGCGCTACCGCATCACCCGGGCCCTGGAGACGCACGTCGTTCAAAGGGTGGACGCCGTGACTGCGATCTGCGAAGGACTGAAGAAGGACCTCGTGGCTCGGGGAATTCCCGAGGGGAAGTTGACGGTCATTCCCAACTCCGTAGACGTGGAGAGGTTCTCTACCGAGCGCCGGCGCGACCCCGAGCTCGCGCGCCGTCTCGGGCTCGAGGGTTCTGAGGTCCTGGGCTTCCTCGGATCGTTCTACGCCTACGAGGGTCTGGAGCTACTCATCGAGGCGCTTCCCGCGCTCCTTCAGAAGCGCCCCCGAATCCGTGCGCTTCTGGTGGGGGAAGGGCCGAAAGAGGAAGCACTCCGCCGAAGGGCGCGGGATCTCGGCGTCGCCGACAAGGTTCTCTTCCCCGGAAGGGTTCCGCATTCCGACGTGCGCCGGTATTACGATCTCGTCGACGTCCTCGTCTACCCCCGCTTCGCGATGAGGCTCACCGAGACGGTGACGCCGCTGAAGCCTCTCGAAGCCATGGCCATGGGGAAGCTCCTCGTCGCTTCGAACGTCGGGGGACACCGGGAGCTCATCCGGGACGGCGAGACCGGGATCCTGTTCGAGGCGGGGAACGCCTCCGATCTCGTGCGGAAGGTCGTGCTCGCTCTCGACGACCAGGAGCTCGGACGGCGGATCCCGCTCCGGGCCCGCCGTTTCGTGGAAGAGGAGCGGACCTGGGCGAAAGGCGTCGCCCGCTACCGGCCGGTTTACGAGCGTCTCGTGAGGGAAAGAGTCGGTGTTTGATTTCTCCGGAGCCCGAATCGCCCTCGTGGGTCCGCTTCCGCCGCCTCCGGGCGGCATGGCGAACCAGACGAAGCAGTTGCAGCGACTGCTCTCGGAGGAGGGGGCGGAGGTCTCGCTCGTGGCGACCAACGCGCCCTACCGTCCGGCTTTCGTGCGGCTCGTTCCCGGGGTTCGGGCTTTTTGCCGACTGGTCCCCTATCGCGCGCGCCTTCGCGGCGTTGCCCGCGAGGCTTCGCTTTTTCACGTCATGGCGAACTCCGGTTGGGCCTGGCATTTCTTCGCGGCGCCGGCGCTTCGAGCCGCTCACCAGGCGGGCGTTCCCGCGGTTCTCAATTACCGGGGAGGCGATGCCGAACGATTCTTCGCTCGATCGTTCGCCGCCGTCGAGAAGACGCTCCGGACAGCCGCCGCCGTCGTCGTCCCTTCCGATTTCCTCAAGGGGGTTTTCGCGAAGCACGGTGTCGCCGCCGATGTCGTGCCGAACATCGTGGACCTCGAGCGCTTCCGGCCAATGCCTGTCTCGACCAATGGCGGTGGACTTGCCCGCCGTAGCCTCGGCGAAGGCGGGCCGCGCCTCCTGATAGCACGCCACCTGGAGCCGATTTATGATGTAGAGACCGGACTTCGCGCGTTCCATCTCCTGCGTCAGCGCTACCCCGCAGCTCTCCTGGACGTCGCGGGGACGGGGCCCGACCGTGACCGTCTGGAGCGTTTGAGCGGGGACCTGGGGCTCGAGCGCTCGGTGCGTTTCCTGGGTCAGGTCGAGAACGAAACGATGCCTTCTCTCTATCGGTCCGCGGATATCGCCTTGAACTCGAGCCTCGTCGACAACATGCCGATCTCGATCCTGGAAGCGCTCGCGAGCGGCGTTCCCGTGGTCTCGACGAGCTCGGGCGGGATTCCCGCGATGGTCAAGGCGGGCGAGGAGGCTGTGCTGGTTTCACCGCGCGACCCGGAAGCGATGGCGAACGCGATCATCGCGCTCTGGGAGGCGCCCGCTCTTCGAGCGGAGCTCAGGGAGGCGGGTCTCCGCAAGGCGAGCGCCTTTGGATGGAGCTCGGTGCGCGAGGAGTGGCGGCGTGTCTACGAACGGGCGACCTCGAAATGACGTACCGGCGGATGTATACCCGGCTCGTTTCTTCCGTTCTGTTCCCGCTCCACGAGATCGCGAAGGGCCACGATACGTTTCGGATTCGTCGAGCCCTCGAGCGCAGCCAATGGTGGACGGCGGAACAGATCGAGCTCCATCAGATCGAGCGGCTCCGGTCGTTTCTCATCCGTGCGGGAAAAAAAGTGCCCTACTACCGCCGGCTCTTCAACGATCTGCGGTTCGACCCCGAAGCCCTGGGGTCTCTGCAGGATATGGAGCGCCTTCCTTTCCTGACGAAGGACGTCATCCGAAAGAACCTCGAGGAGCTCAAGGCCAAGGGAGCGCGTCTGAGCCTCTTCAATACCGGCGGCTCGACCGGCGAGCCTCTCCAGTTCTTCATCGGGAAGGAACGCGTTGCCCACGACGTCGCCGCCAAGTGGCGCGTTACCCGGTGGTGGGGAGTGGACATCGGAGATCCCGAGATCGTCGTCTGGGGCTCGCCCATCGAGCTCGGGGTTCAGGACCGTGTCCGGGAGCTCCGCGACCGGGTTCTGCGTACCCAGCTCCTGCCCGCGTTCGAGATGTCGGAAAAGCGTCTCGACCAGTTCGTCGACCGAATCTGCGAGACGAAACCGAAAATGCTCTTCGGATACCCCTCGGCCCTCTCGCTGATCGCCGACCACGCCGCCGCGCGCGGTCGGGAGGTATGGGGCGTCGGGGTCCAGGTCGCCTTCGTGACCGCGGAGCAGCTCTTCGAGCATCAGAAGCGCACGATCTCCGGAGCCTTCGGCTGCGCCGTGGCCAACGGCTACGGAGGGCGCGACCTGGGGTTCGTCGCCCACGAATGTCCCGACGGCGGACTCCACGTCACCGCCGAGGACATCCTCGTCGAGATCGTGGACGAGCAAGGCCGGGCGGTGCCGAAGGGCGAGAAGGGCGAGATCGTCGTGACTCATTTCGCTTCCGGCGGCTTTCCCTTCGTGCGGTACCGGACGGGAGACGTGGGGACGCTGAGCGAATGGCTCTGTCCCTGCGGCCGCGGGTTGCCGATTCTCGAGGCGGTCCATGGCCGCACGACGGACTTCATCGTTGCCGAGGACGGAACGATCATGCACGCGCTCGCGGTCATTTACGCCGTGCGTGACGTTCCCGGCGTCAAGAACTTCAAGGTGCTGCAGGAGGACCGCTCCCATACGCGCGTTTTCCTGATACCCGAGAACGGGTTCTCTCTGGAGGCAGAGGAGAAGATCCGAGCGCGCCTCGCCGAGCGGCTGGGAAAGGGAGTCCGGATCTCCATGGAGCGGGTCGATGAGATCCCCCGAAGCGCCTCGGGAAAACACCGCTACGTGGAGAGTCGAGTGAAGGTGCCCTCGGCGTCCGCGCTCGAGCCTGACACCTAGGACAGTCTTCGCTTGGCTACGTCATCCCCGGGAGCCAATCTGCACAAAGAATTCGTTTACCTTCGGACGGAGGCCAGGAAGGGAGGGGTGAGCCGGCATTCTCTTTCGAAGCGAGATGCGCTTTTCTTCTTCCCGCGACACGACCAGCACCTCTTTTGATTGCGGAAAGACGATCCACACCAGGATTACACCTGCTTCCAGATACCACTTGGCCTTCTTGCGCAAGGCGGTCTCCGAATCCCCCTCATCCACCCCCGCGACTTCGACCGCCAGGACCGGTGGGGTTCGGCGGAACCCTCCTTCGTACGCGCCCAGGTCTTTCCGCCTCCATACGGCGGCGTCGGCCGCGCGGGTAGCTCCCTGGAGCCGCATTCCTGCCTCGTTCGTGCCCAGGACGAATTCGGGGTGCTGCCGCACCCACTTCCCCAGCGTAATCACTACATCCGTGGCCGTGTCTTGCTGAAAGTCTCCGCACGGTGGCATGTAAAGAAGCCTCCCGTCGACGTACTCGAGGCGGCCCACGACCTGAGGCCAGGTTTCGAGCTTCCCCGGATCGAAGCCCGCAGGCGGGATCATCTCGACGGGAAACCTAACGGCCCGTGGAAGGGAAATGACTTCGTCGTACTGGGAAACGGTCGACATCGGTGAGATCTTCGCACGCGCGAGGCGCCGAGGCAACGGCCTCGTCCGACGTCGGAGAACCGAGAACCGATCTAGGGCGCGTGCTTTCGATGCCAGAGCTCGAGCATCGTCAGCACATAGACCATGACTCCGTAGTAGTCGCCGTGCTCGCTCTGGTGGAGCTTCATCAGGTTCGAGACGAAGCTCTCGCGCAGGTAGCCGCGCTTCTCGAGGGATCGAAGGCAGTCGTACGAAAGGTCCCGGAGCGGAGCATGGTCCCGCATCCATCGCCCGCAGGGAACGCCGAATCCGTGTTTCGACTTGGCCAGGATTTCCTCCGGAAGGAATCCAGCGCTCGCGCGCTTGAAGAAATAGCGGAGCTTCGTGCCCTTGAGCTTGAGATCCGGCGGGACGCGGTTCGCGAAGTCCACCAGATCGCGGTCGAGGAACGGGTAGAGCGCGTCGACTCCGGCCATCTCGCAGGTTCCCGAGACCTTCCGAAGGTCGTTGTCGGCGAGCGTGAACTTGAGGTCGAGGTAGAGAAGCCGGTTCAAATCGGACCTGGTTTCGGCTTCGGAGAAAGTCCGCCGTAGGATCTCGATCGGCTCTTCGGGCCGCGCTCCCTCCAGAAAGTCCGGCGTGAACACGGCCGCGGGGGTCATCCGCTGGATGAAGTTGTACTCTTCGAGCCGATCCGGAAGGGGGATGTTCGCCTGCCGGACATAGCTCTGGGCTCTTCTCAGCGGAGCGAAGCCGTTCGCCGGAAGGATGCCGAGGACGGGCTCCACGACGAAATGACGCAGGGAGGCGGGAATCCGAAGGTATCTGTCGAAAACGGCTTGCTTGGCGTACCGCGAGTTTCCCGCGAAGATCTCGTCCCCGCCGTCCCCTCCGAGCAGGGTGCCGACGCCGTCCGCGCGGGCGAGCGCCGCGCAGTGGTAGGAGGCGACGGCGGAGGAGTTGCCGAAGGGCTCGTCGTAGGCCTCGGCGATCCGCGGAAGCGCCTCCGCGACGTCCTCGGGAGTCACGACGTACTGGTGGTGGTCCGCGCGGAAGTGCTTTGCCGCGATGCGGGCATAGCTCGATTCGTCGTATCCGTCGATGGCGAACCCGATGGAATAGGCGCGCGGGGGCTCGTCCGTGAGCTCGCGAAGAACGCCGACGATGGTGGAGCTGTCGGTCCCGCCGCTCAGAAAGGCGCCGACTTTGCCGCGGGCCGACGAAAGGCAGGAGCGAACCGCGTCGCGGATTCGTGAACGGTACTCTTCGGCGAGGTCGGCTTCGCTCGATGAGCTTTCGTCCTCGTACCGGGGCGTCCAGTACCGCCCGCGGCGGATCTCGCCTCCGCGCGCGAGCACCAGGACATC
>DAISKN010000164.1:9277-11387 GCA_036820975.1 Acidobacteriota bacterium
CGCTTCCGGAACGCCAGCCCCGGCCGAGTTAGGGCCGTCGCCGGGCTCGAGGCGCTCCACTCCACGGAATATCCCCCTCGGCCCAGGAACCATGTGGAAGTAGACGTAGTTGAAAACCGATTGAAGATCGACTTCCCTCGGGACGTCGGGATGCGCGGTGAGCGCTTCCACCTTCGTCGCGAACGCCACTCCGGATCCACCAGGATAGAAGTAGACGGTTTCGACACCGAAGCGGTCGGTGGCCAGCAGGAGCTCCTGCTTTCTCTTGTCGAGTACGAAAAGCGGCCCGTCGCCCCGAAGCTCGCTCAGGAGGGCGGGACCTTTCTCTCCGAATCGGCGGGCGACGGAGTCGCCGTCGAGGGTCCCGGCCCAGGCGACGAGGAACCGGTCGTCCTCGTGCGTGCGCGCTCCCGCGACGGCGAGAGCGCCAAACTCACCGGCGAAGCTCGGCGCGTCGCCGCAGCGCAGCCTTTCGGCCATGCGGTCGAGCCTCTCGCGGCCGACCGCAGGCCCGTAATTCCCGAGCCAACCGCAGAAGCCGGCCACTCGAAACCTCCCGCTCGGAATGGCGCGCTCAGCGCAGCTCGTCGAGAATCGTCTGCGCCTGAGCTGCCAGGGGCGAGTTGGGTGCCATGGCCATCGCCTGCTTCAGCACTCTCGACGTGTCCTCGAACTGCCCGAGCTTGTGATGGGCGAGTCCCAGATGAAAGAGGATCTCGGCGCTCTGCGGCCTTCCGGCCGCCGCTTCCTTCAGCAGGCCCAGGGCGCGGTCCATGGTGCCGCGTTGGTAGAGAATCCAGCCCAGCGTGTCCGCGATATCAGGATTGTCCGGCGCTTCCTTTCGCGCGACCTCCGCGAGCTCCAGCGCCTTCTCCAGGTCGCCCTTCTCCTGAAGGATGTAGGCGAGGTTGTTCGCGGCGGGAGCGAAGTTGGGCTTCTCTCCAAGGAGCCCCTCGTAGGTGAGCTGCGCCTCCTCGATCGAGCCCTTCTGGTGCTGGAGCATTCCCTTGATCATCATCACCGGAACGTTCTTGGGGTTATGCGCGAGGGCCTTGTCCATCTCGGCGAGAGCGTCGTCCACCCGGCCGCTACGCACGTAGATCTGGGCAAGCTGGGCGTAAGCCGCGTTCAGGTTAGGGTCGATCTCGACCGCCTTGCGATAGGCGGCTTCGGCATAATCCGTTTGGCTCGATGCCATGAAGAGCTGGCCCAGGAGGAACTGGTGCTGCCCCGAAGGCTCGATCTTCGCGATCTGGTCCTGGACCCGCTTCAGGGCGCTTCCGAGCCGCTGCTGCCTGGCGTCGATCGACGCCAGGAGCGCGAGCGGGTCCACGTACGCCGGATTCAATTCGAGCGCGCGCTCGAGCTCCCGGATGCTCTCCGGCAGCTTCCCCTCGCCCGCCAGGCTCGTTCCCAGCATGAAATGAGCGCGTGGCTCGGAAGGGGCGAGCTCCACGAACCGTCGGAAGGCCGCGGTCGCAGCGGGGAATTTCTGTTCCTGGAGATAGGCCTTTCCCAGAAGCTCGAATGCGAGCGGGGTCGGCTGTCTCGTCGTCAGGTCCTCGAGAGGCGCTATCGCCTTCGCCGCTTCGCGGCTGTTGATCTGGAGCTCCGAGAGGAGGAGGACGGCGGAGGGGGAGTTGGGCGCGAGCTGGACGACCGTCGCGAGCCGGCTCTTCGCCTGCTCGATCTCGTTCAGGCGAATATGGAGCTGGGCGAGGCGGAAATGAATCGACGGCTGCTCGGGACGCCGCCGCGCATAGTCCTGGAAGATGGCGACGGCCTCGCGGAACCTCGCCTGGGCCTGCTCGGTCTCCCCTTTGGCCAGGTGGACCTCGGCGATCATCCGAAGGGTTTCCGGGTCCTTGTCGCTCGCCTCGAGAACGTGATTCAGCGCTTCCTGCGCGCGGTCGTAGTCCTTGTCCGAGAACGCGTACTGGGCGATGCGGCGCCAGGCCGGGTAGAAGTCCGGCGCTTCCTTCACGATCTCGTCGAGCCTTCGATCGCCCTCGTCCGGTTGTCCGAGGAGCCGGTAGCAGTCGACGACGCGTATCTGGGTGCCCGACCGCACCGGGGCTTTTTCGGCGGCGAGGTCGAACTCCTCGCCGAT
>DAISKN010000165.1:0-11383 GCA_036820975.1 Acidobacteriota bacterium
TGCCCAGGCGATTCATCTCGCGCACGACCTCTCTTCCGAAAGCACTCAGACCTCCGAGCTTCTCCTCGTCGGTCGCGGAGTCGGCCCAGTCGGTGCGGCGACCGTGGGTGAGCGTCATGTAACGCATGCCGAGCTCGTAGTAGGCGCGCAACGTGCCGAGGCTGTTCTCGAGCGCGCGGCCGTTCTCACCGCCCAGGAAGGACGCTATCTTGCCCTCGCGCCTCGCGGCTTCGATGTCGGCGGACTTCGTGGCGAGGACGAACGCCTCCGGGTAGGCCGCGATCATTCGGCGCGCCAGATCGATCTGCTCGAGCTGGAGCCGGGCGCTCCCCGAGTCCACCGAGGGAATCCAGACGCTCCAGAACTGGGCCGCCACCTGGCCCTCGCGCAGCCGCGCCAGATCCGTCTCGTGGGGCGCGCGTTCGCGCAGATCGTACTCGGCGATGTCCGCGTCGGCGTACTCGCGGATGAGCCAGGGGAGGTCGTTATGCGTGTCTACGAGAGGCGCCTCGCGCAGGATTTCCCGGGCGTGGCGCAGGGCCGCGTCCTCCTGGGCCGACAGGACACCCACACATCCGAAGACGGCTGCGAAGAGGACCGCCAGCTCCGTCTGAAACCGCGAGAACATGGAACCTCCTTCCAACGGGCGCGAGCTCCGCCCGCTCATCCTAGTTGGGCCATGTTGGGAATGCTACCCGGGCTGCCCGCTTAACCGTGAGAGGGTCGGGTGCATCGAGGACGTGAGAGGACGTCGGGAGGAATCGCCCTCATTCAGGGTCGGAGTCGCCGGCCGAGGTGGCGAACCGCACGCAACGGGAACAGAACGAGCCACTTCACCAGGCGAGCTCCCTTGTGGCGCGCGATGCCGAGGAGCCCTCGCGCCGTGCGCGGGTTCATGGCCAGGAGCCCCCAGCGCTCGCGGCGGTGCGACATCCAGTCCTGCTTGTACAGGTCGTTGCCCTGCAGGAAGTCCACCACTTCGACCCGATCCTCGTCGATCACGTGCCGCAGCATGTGCGCCATGAGGATGGTGCCGAGGGAGAGCTTGGCGTACCGCTCGTCGTAGGCCAGGCTGAAGATCAGGGCGTAAGAGCCGACCACGATCCAGCAATGCGCGGCCGCCGGCACCTCATCGACGTAGAGGACGCCGAGCCGCAGCCAGCCCAGGTTCGCGCAGGCGCGCACCAGGCCGGGGACGAAGCCCTGATAGCGTCCCTCGGACTGCCAGCCCATCCGGTACACGCGCTCGCAATCGGCGATTGCCGTCTCGACCTCCTCGGGCCGCGTGAAGAGTCGGACGCGCGCCCGCGCGGAGGCGTCGAGGCTCCGCGACTTCCGATGGAGCGTGTTCGCGAGCCGCGGAGGGAGCCCCTCGAGGATCTCGTCGGCGCTGCGGCCGGCCACCACGAGATACCAGTTGTGAAAGAAGAAGAAGGGATGGATGACGAACCCCGCCGCGCGGAGGGCGGAGACGAGCTGCCAGTAGATCGGCTCCTCCGGCGCCAGGGGCCCGAGCTTGAGGCTCTCGCAGCGGGGCTCATTCGAGATATGGACCATGAGGTCGCGCAGCAGCGGCACGGGATCGCCCACCGTGTCGGCGATGACGGGGTGGCATTGCGTCGTCCAAGTGGTCGCGAGGGTCTGAGGTCCGCGCGGGCGAAGGCTCCATCCGTCCGGTGCCGTGATGCGCAAAGGGAGGACCACGAGGGGTGTCCCTTCCGGAGGGCCGGCGGAGACGACGTAGAACCGGGTGCCCTGGCCGAGACCCATGGCGTCCTGCGCGAGGAGTCGATACCAGGTGAGGCCGCCCGGCACCTCAGCGCCGACGGAGTCGCGAAACAACGCGAGGGCGGCTGGCGGCATGTCGGCCAGGCACCGGTACATCGTGACGACCGTGCCGGTCGAGCCGACCATGACGTCGCGGGGGCTCGGCTACTCCCGGCGCTCGCACTCCCGTGCGGCGATTCCGGCGGCGAGGAGGTCGAGGGTCAACGGGCCGAGGGGGGTGTTGGCGTCCACCCGCCGGCGGTCCGTCCGGCTGCGGCAGACATCGCGATCTCCGTTGGCGAGCGGTGAGCGGCGTCGGCGGAGGGAGACGGTGACCTTCTCGTAGACGACGTCGCAGCGGAAGGGCTTCGAGGAAGCACGATGCACGACTTCATCAGTATACAGGAGTCCGCGGTCAGGCGTCCCCCGGACCGGATTCGAGCGGCGGCGTTCCCTCCAAGCTCTGGAAAAAGTCGTCCGCGGAAACCGTCGGGATCCCGAGCCGCGCGGCGAAGCCCCGGTCGGCGGCCGAGGTTTGGATCAGGAGCGACCGCGCCGGGTCGATAGCGTGTCGCTCGAGAAGCAGTACTCCCAGTCCCGGGAGCGGCTTTCGGCACCAGCAGACGGAGGGACCCGCTCCGTGCGGGCAGAACTCGACTTCGATCTCGAGCCCGAGGAGCTCGTTGGTCCTCTGGAAGCACGCGCGCGCCATCTCCTCCGGTACCCCGGGTTGATAGGAGACGCCCAGCAGCCGAAAACCCTCCGCGGCGTAACGGCTCAGGATCTCTCGGCGGTTGGGAAGGACCTCGACTTCGTCGGGACTCGGCGGCCGTTGCGCGCGGAGAACCCCGTCGTACTCGAAGAACAGCGCCCGCCCCGTCCTTTCGGGACGCGATCTTCTCTCGAAGGCCGGCGTCTCCATCCGGACGAAGCCTTCCTCGGGCCGCGGAGGTTCGAGCCTCTGCCGGAATCGAAATTGGGCGTCGGGGGCGAAGGAGTTCGGGTCCTTCCGCGAAGCCGACGCCATCTCCTCGGGCGAGAGCAAACGGCCGTACCTTCGGACCATCCGCTCGACCGCGTTCACCTGCGCCTGCTCGAGAGACGTCTGGAGCCAGATGCAGGAGACGGGGACGCCGTGCCGCCACGCGGTCTCGAGGACGTCGAAGCGCGAGGCCCGCTCCGGGTAGGTGTTGTCGAGGACGAGCTTCCGCGCTCCGCCCGAGAGCCGCCGGTCGAGCTCGCCGCGAATCCTCGAGAGTCCCCCTCCTTCGAGGTCGCGGTTCAGGAGCTCGTACCCCCGCTCGACGAAGCCTGCCGCGAGAGTCGACTTCCCCGCGCCGGGGTATCCGACGAAGAGCACGACCTCGCCTTTCGATTTCGAAGCATCGAGGGCGAGCGACGCTCGCGGAACGCGAAGGAGCTTCGTCGCGGGCAAGGCGCGCTCGAGCTCCGCGAGGTCATCCTCCGTGAGCCGGACGGACGGAACCCGGAGGATGGACTCGAGACTCGCTCGACGGCTCGCGCCGGGAATCGGGATCACGCTCGGGTGAAGCGCGACGAGCCACGCGAGCGCGACCTCCTGGATCGAGGCGCCTCTGCGGTCCGCGATGCTACGAAAAGCGGGCAGTCGCTCGACCTTTCCCCGGTTGCGGTGGCCGCCGAGCGGGCTGTGCGCGAGGAGCGCGATTCCTCTCTCCGCGCAAAATTCGGCGACTCCGTTCTTCACGGGCGTGAGATCCAGGGGGCTCAAAGCCACCTGGACGCTCGCGACTTCCAGGATCTCGCAGGCGGCCTCGAGCTCCTCGAGGCCCACGTTCGAGACTCCGACCTGTCGGACCTTGCCTTCCCGCTGCAGCGCCGCCAGGGCGCGGAGCGACGTCGCAAGCGGCACCTTCGGATCGGTCGCGTGGAGCTGATAGAGATCGATCGCTTCGACCCCGAGGTTTCGGAGACTGGCTTCGCAAGCCTCCTTCAAGTGCCTGGCCCTTCCGTCGGGAATCCATTCCCTGCCCCGGCGAACGAGCCCCCCCTTGATCGCGACGACGACTTCGCCGCGGTCGCCGGACCACGTCCGGAGGGCCTCCCCGAGAATCCTCTCGTTCGAGCCCGGATCGGCGGGATCGGGCCCGTAGACGTCCGCGGTGTCGAAGAGCCGGATTCCCCCGTCGAGCGCTCGATGCAGAACCGCGACCGCGTCCTCTCCCTCGAGCCGCATCGTCCCGAGCCCCAGTCGGAGCGCCCCGGCGGGCATTCGCATTTCGCCCAAGCCTAGCTCGGTTGGGATATGCGCCACCAACGGGCAATTCATCTCCTATCTCCTCCCGTCCCCCCATCCCCCGGCAAGTTGGATCGCGAATGACACGGGCGTCGGGGACGCATATACTTTCCGCATGAAAAAGCATCACCTTTTTCTCGCCGTCGGCCTTCTCGTAGCGATCTCGTCGCTGGCCCAATCCCAGCCGAAGCCGGAGCTCGATCTCTGCGTCGCGCCGCCGGGGGCGCAGCCCCTTCTTCCGGCGCGTCTCATGGAAGGGCAGGGCAGGACCGACATGCCCGTGACGACGAAATCCGAAGAGGCGCGTCGGTTCTTCAACCAGGGCGTGGCCCAGATGCATTCTTTCTGGACCATCGAGGCGGAGCGGTCGTTCCTGCAGGCGTCGGCGCTGGATCCCGAGATGGCGATGGCCTATTGGGGCATGGCTCTCGCGGCCGCCGGGGATTACCGGCCCGCGTTCCAGCTGCTCCGTGGTCCGAACGAGGGCGGGCGGGGAAATGCGCTGAAGCCCAGCCCCGAGGGTACCGACGTCCCTCGCACGCTGAACGGGGCAGCCATCGACGGCGAAACGCGGGCTCGCGAGAGCATCGCGAAAGCGATGGAGCTTCGGGACAAGGTGACCGAGAGAGAGAGGCGCTACATCGAGGCTCTGGCCGCCCGCCGGGAGTCCGGCAAGAGCGCCGAGGAGCGCGACGCCGCCTATATCGCGGGGCTACGAAGGCTGGTCGCCGCCTACCCGGAGGACCTCGAAGCCAGGTCCATGCTCGGCCTCGCGCTTCTCGACGGGTACGATTCCGTCACCCAGATGCCTCGAACGAATACGATCGAAGGCCTCGCCCTGCTCGAAGAAGTGGTGGTCGAGGACGACGACCATTTCGGCGCCCATCATTATTTGATCCATGGGTACGAGGGGAGCACCCGGCCGGACAAAGCCTGGTATGCCTGCAAGCGCTATCCGGAGCTCGTCCCCAACATTCCCCACGCGCTCCACATGCCCGGACACATCTACGCCCAGAGCGATCGCATCGACGACGCCATCCGCTCGTTCGCTTCCGCGGCCGAGAACGAGCTCGGCTACTTGAACGCCGACATCCTCTTCCCCAACGGGCACCATGCGCACAACGTTCACTTTCTCGTTCACTCTCTGAACCTCGACGGCCGATTCCAGGATTCGATGGAGCGGTCCCGCCACGTCCTTTCGTTCAAGGAGACTCCCCGCGAGCGCGATGGGGTCAACCAGCGCACCGCCTATCGCCAGGGGTACTTCATGTTGATCAAGACCCTGGTGCGGTTCGAGCGTTGGGACCTGATTCTGGACGGACAGACGATCCCGGTCTACGACAAGCCGGTGCAGAACGCCTGGCGCTACTGGGCGACTGGTCTGGCGCGAGCGTACCGGGGCGAGCTCGACCAGGCCCGCGAAGCACTGGCGGCTCTCGAGAAGAACCGCAAGGAGGCGACAACCCAGGAGCCCCTGGCCATCGCGGCGCTCGAGCTCGAGGCGACCATCGCCGGTCTCGCGGGTGACGCCGGGAAAGCTCGAGATCTCTTCCGCCAAGCCGCCGATCGGGAAGAAGCCCTCCTCTACACCGAGCCTCCCGGCTATCCGCGGCCGGTGGTGGAAGGCCAGGGAAGCCTCGCCCTTGGTCTCGGAGACTTCGCTACCGCGGAACGCGCCTACAGGGAAGCGCTGGAGCGCGAGCCGGGGGGCGGCCGGGCCTACTTCGGACTCGCTGCCGCTCTCGAAGGCCTTGGCAGGACGGAGGAGGCTCGAGCGATTTTCGGGAATGCCGTTCAGGCCTGGAACCAGGCCGACCCCGACCTGCCGCAGATGCGGAAAGTGGAAGCCCACCCGACGGCAGCGTCGGGCTTTCGCGACTAGCAGGGCGCTGAAAAGGTCATCCGCACCCTGCGCGAGCGGAGCCGTTCGCCTTCGCGCGGAGCGGCGCTTCGGCGAAACCGCGCCGGAGCCCGACCCGCCTCCGCGCGAAGCGCTACTGCGAGGTCCCGCCGAAGCCCGAAGGGCGAAGGCGGAAGGGCGAAGGCGGGAGCCCGGCCCGCCAAGTGGGCCAAGTGGGCCAAGTGGGCCAAGTGGGAATGCTTCGCCGACATCTTCAGGCCGCGGGGGTGGGGCCCCGCGGCACTTTCTAATGGGAGCCGCCGCTCGCGGGATTCTGCTCGAGGACTGCCTCGAGCAGATCGCCGAGCTGTTTTCCGCTGAAGTCCTTCCCTTCTATGGTGGCCGCGAGACGCCCCTCGCGGTCGATGATGGCCGTCTGGAGACTGTGCGTCAGAAGGCCTTCGTCGGGCCAGTACTCGATGCCGAACGCGGCGCACACCCGATCGATCGCCTCGAGCGAGCCGGTCAGGAAATGCCAACCTCTTCGCTCCGCGCCGAAATCCTTCGCATACGACCGCAGGACGTCAGGGGTATCGAACTTGGGATCGAAGGACACCGTCAGGAGAACCAGGTCGCTTCCCAAGCGGGCGCCGAACCGTTCGCTCACCAGCTTGAAGTGATCGACCATCCGCGGGCAGTAGTCGGGAAGCGGGCAGCGGGAGTAGATGAAGTTCACGGCGACGACTCGTCCGCGAAGCGAGCTCAGAGAAACCGGAGTCTGGTTCTGATCGACGAGCTCGAAATCCGGAAGCACCGCTCCCACCGGCACCAGCGTCGGCTTCGCCGGGCTCACGAGCATCCCCGCATCCGTGGGTGAGGCCGACACGAGCCGGAAGCCTTCGACCCAGCTTTCCTGTCCCCGCACCACCAGCTTGAACTGAACCCTGTCGCCGGGCTCGAGCTCGGCGAGCTCTCGGCGCTGCCGCACGGAGAACGGCATCGCCATCGCCTCCATGTAGCCGGGAATGGCTTCGTGCGAGAGAGTCACCGTGGCCCCGGGCTCGTCCACCCGCAGGACCAGGCCGCGAACGTCGTAGGTCCTGGCGCAGCCGAATGCGGTGAACGCCGAAATGAGGAGACCGCACCCGACGGCACAGCGGGCCCCCTTGCGCGGAAGGTGATTCACGATCCGAATCTTACCTCCGTGGACTCCAAGGCGCATTCGCCAGGCGCCGCTCGATTGGGATATCTTCCGCGCGATGCTCAAGTCCTTCTTCCCCATGGATCGCGTCGAAGCTCTGGTGCTCGCGTTCTTGGTGGCGTTCTCCGTGGTCTCTTTCCTGCCGGTTTGGCGCGGCGCGGAGATCGCCGGCATGGCCGTATTCGGATGGCTGATGGCGGCTCTCATGGTGCTCTCGCCCGCGCTCGCGCTCCTCGTCTTCAACCGCAAGGAAAAGCGCTAGCAGCTGATGCTCCTCGAAAGAATCCTGGTTCTTCTCTACTTCACCGCCTGCATCGGCATCGGCATCGCCGCCTCGAGGCGGGTGCGGGGCTCGGGGGACGAGTACTGGGTCGCGGGCCGGCGGATCGGCACCTGGGTCAACGCCATGGCGATCATGGCATCGCTCGCGAGCGGGGGATCGATCATCGGGGTGATGGGTCTCGCGTACTCGCAGGGCATTCCCGCCACCCTCGCTCTCTTCGCCGGAGCGGTCGTGGGTTTCCCTTTGGCGTCGCTCCTCGTCGCCCGGGAGCTCCGCAACTTCGGCCGCTACACCATCACCGATTTTCTCGGGTACCGCTATCCGAGCCGGATCGTGAGGACGCTGGTCCCGATCCTCATCGTCATCGCCTTCACCATCTATATCGTCGCCCAGCTGAAGGCGGCGGGAATCACCGCGGAGACACTTCTCGGAATCCCGTTCGAGCAGTCCCTCACGATCGCGACTCTGGTGTTCGTCATCTACGTTTCCTTCGGGGGCATGGTGGCCGTCACCTGGACCGACGTCTTCCAGGGTCTTCTCATGCTGGTGGTGGTGCTGGGAACGGGTCTCTGGTTTCTCTGGGAGGTCGGCACACCGCTCGAGCTCATGCGCCGGGCGACCGCGGTCGCCCCCGAGCTCGGACGGGTGGAGCACCGTCCGGTCTCGAGCTATCTCGGCTACTTCGCGATCTGGGCGACGGCCATCCCCGTGATCCCGCACATCGTGATGCGGGTCTTCACCGCACGGGACGGCCATGGGGCGAGGCTCTCCCTGAACCTGGCGATGCTCGCCTATAGCGCCCTCATCCTCGCGGCCGTGTTTCTCATCGTCCCCGTGGGCAAGCTCGAGTTCCCCGACCTCGCCGACGCCGATCAGGTGTTCCTCAAGGTCATGCAGTCCAAGTTCCCCGCGCTCATACGTGGAGTCGCCGTGGCCGCGGTGCTCGCCGCGGTGATGTCGACCACCGACGCGCTCCTCCTCGCCTGCAGCTCCGCCATCTCCCACGACCTCCTGGGAAACATCCTCCGCGAGAAAGCGAGCCAGCGAACCATCGACTTGGTTCGGGTGGGTACGGCGTGGGTCATCGGACTCCTCGCGCTCTACTGGGCGTACTCGCCTCCGGAGCTCATCAGCCAGTTCTATACCGCGGGGGTCGGGCTTCTGAGCGGAAGCCTCTTCGTCCCCGTCATCGCCGGGCTCTGGTGGAAGAAAGCCAACCGGATCGGCGGCGTACTCGCCCTGGTCGTAGGCGCCCTCACCTACGTGCTCGTTCACTTTCAGATCCTGCCCCTCGGCATCGCCCCGATTCTGGCGTCCCTCGCCGTGAGCGCCCTCGCGATGGCGGCGGGAGGCCTCCTCGGACCTCCCGAGTCGCGGGAAATGATCGAGGCGATCGAGAAGCTGCACGCGAAATGACCGACGCGCTGCGGAAGTCGATTCGGAAGCTCGAGACGAGGGCGCGCGAGCTCGAGCCAGGGGGCGAGGAGAGACGCAGGCTGTTCGCGGAGGTCGGCGCCTACGCCGAGGACTTCCTTTCCCGACTTCCCGATCTGCCCGCGTTCGTCGAGACCGAAGACCGGGGGATCGGGATCCTCGAGACTGCCATCGGCGAGGAGCCGCGGCCGCTCTCGCATCTTCTAGATCGTCTCCGGCACGACGTCGATCGGCCGGGTCTCAATCCCGCCTCGGGAGGACACTTGGGCTATATCCCCGGGGGCGGACTCTACGCGTCTTCGCTGGGGGATTTTCTCGCGGACGTCACCAATCGCTACGCGGGAGTGTTCTTCGCCTCGCCGGGGGCGGTTCGCATGGAGAACATGCTCCTCGACTGGATGGCCGGCCTCGCCGGCTATCCGAAGGAGACCGCGGGAGGAAACCTCACGTCCGGCGGAAGCATCGCGAACCTCATGGGGGTGGTGACGGCGCGAGACGCCCAGGGAATCCGGGCGCGAGACGTCGAGCGCGCGGTCATCTACGCGACGGAGCAGGCCCACCACTCGGTCACGAAAGCCATCCGCCTCGCCGGGCTCGCCGAGGCGGTGTTGCGCCTGGTGCCCCTCGACGAGCGGTATCGGATGCGCGCCGATGCGCTCGAACGGGCGATCGCCGAGGACCGCGCCGCCGGCCTCCACCCGTTTCTCGCGATCGCGAGCGCGGGCACCACCGACACCGGCGTCGTCGATCCCATAGAGGCCATCGCCGCTCTCTGCGAGAAAAAGAATCTCTGGCTGCACGTCGATGCCGCTTACGGGGGGTTCTTCGTTCTCTGCGACCTGGGCCGAAGCGCGATCGGCCGGCTCGACGGATCCCACTCCCTGGTGATGGATCCGCACAAGACGCTATTCCTCCCCTACGGGTCGGGCGCAATCCTCGTCCGGGATCGGGGAAAGCTCCTCGGGAGCCACCACTACACCGCGAACTACATGCAGGACGCGCTCTCCGCCACGGACGAGCTGTCGCCCGCCGAGCTTTCGCCGGAGCTCACGAAGCACTTCCGCGGCTTGAGGCTCTGGATGCCGCTCCTCCTCCACGGGCTCGCTCCCTTTCGGGCCGCGCTCGAGGAGAAGCTCCTTCTAGCCCGATACTTTCACGAGCGGATCTCGGAGCGTCCCGGCTTCGAGGTGGGGCCCTATCCGGATCTCTCGGTCGTCACCTTCCGCTATCGCCCCGCGAACGGCGACGCCGACGCCTTCAACAAAAAGCTCGTGGAAGCGATTCACCGCGACGGACGGGTGTTCCTGAGCTCCACGGTTCTGGACGGACGCTTCACGCTGAGACTCGCCGTGGTCTCGTTCCGCGTCCATCTCGAGACCATCGACCTCGCGCTCGAGATCCTGGGCCACGAGGCGCGGCGGCTGGAATCGACCTGAGCTCTATTCGGTGCCCTCGGACGGAACCAGCACCGCGCGCACCGCGGCGGCCCAGATCTCGTACCCCTTGGGATTCAGGTGCAGATTGTCCTCGACGAAGATGTCGGTCATGACCTTCCCGTCGGGCCGCAGCATCGGAGTCGCCACGTCGATGTAGGTGACGAGATCGTTCTTCGCGGCGATCGCCTTCAGGAGCTCGTTGGCCTGGACCGCCTGTGGCCAGACCTCCCACCGCGACACGCTCGGCTTGATTCCGATCACATAGACCCGGGTTGCGGGAAGCGTCTCATGGATCCGTTTCACGATTGCCGAGAACTGTTCGGCGATCTTCGCCGGCGGCACCTCGTAACGGCCGAGGTCGTTGTCGCCCTCGTAGATCACGATCGCCCGGGGCTTGTAGGCGATGGCGACGCGATCGATCCAGTGCAGGGCATCCTCCATCGTGCTGCCGCCGAAACCCCGAGGCACGACGGAAAGCGGAGCCAGGTCTTTTTCGATCGTCTTGTGCCAGCGCCGGACGCTGGAGCTCCCCGTGACGACCACGGCGCCGATCGGCGGCGGAGAGACTTTGTCCTGCGCCTCGAAAGCTTGGATGTCCGCTTCGAAACGCTGCGGTTCTATCCTGGGGGGCGCCTCTCGCGTCGCGGTTTGCGCTGCGACATCGTAGGAGGCCGCGGACAGCAGGACGATCGTCAACGACAAAGCTCGAAATCGCACGACACCCTCTTTCCGCGGCATCGGTATCGCCGCACGAATCGCGACAGCATATGCTCCCCGCACTCGACCGGCAACCCGTGGTTTCCATCGCCCGCAAGCCCTCGCCAGGATTAGAATAACGAGTGAATGGCAGCGACCGACGAGACCGCCCCGCCGCTCCCCCCGGCGGGCGTCGAGGAGCGTGAGCCCGAAGGGACGGCCACACCGACCGAGCTACCTCCTCCCTCTGCGCCGAGAGAGCCGGCCTGGGCGACCGCGAGCGACGAGGAGATCCTGAATCTCCGATTCAGCGACCTCGGACTCGAAAGGGAAGGAGATTTCCTCGAAGCGCGGATCCTGGAGCTGAACTTCGAGCTCGAAGCGAAGGGCATGGTGTTCCGTCCGTACTTCTGGGTCTCCGAAGACTGGTTCACGCCCGACGGCGTTCCCG
>DAISKN010000166.1:0-11307 GCA_036820975.1 Acidobacteriota bacterium
CACCTCTTTGAGCTTGACTTTGAAGCTGCCGGGCCGGCCGTCCCAGTAGTGGAACTCGACGTCGGCGCGCTCGACATCGACCGAACCCCTGTAGTCCGGTCCCTCGAGAAGGGTTTCGCTTGCCTCCTTCCCATGGAGCACGTGATGGTTCGTGAGGACGAAGAGCCCTTGCAGCTGCGGGGAGATGTCGTGTCCGTTCACCAGAAAGCCGGTCCCACCCTGGGTCGGATTGAAGGGGTCGCTGATCCGGCAAATCGCCTTCGCCTTGTCCAGGAGGCCGAGCAACTTCTCGAGGGGGATGGCGCTCCCGGCTCCGAACGTGGCTTCGGCCCGTCCGGACGCGGCGCGAAGCTGCTCCGCCAGCTTGACGAGGTCGGCCGCGTAGTAATGCGCGCTGCCTCCGGACGCGGCCAGCTTGCGGGCTTCGAGGTGGAGCAGCAGCGAAGACAGGAAGTCGCCGGAATCCGGAGTGATCTGCCAGATTTCCTTCAGCTGACGCTCGGTGCCGGCGAGAGCGAACAGATCGGCATTCGACATGTTCCAATAGCTCGCGAAACAGTCGGCGACCTTGTCTCTATCGTCGAGGGCCAGGTACGCCTCCCCCGCCGACGCGTAGTCCCAGGGACCCCACGAGCCCGCGGCCTTCTCCCGGAGCTCCGAAAGCAGCCTTCGCGCCCATTTCTCGGCGCTGTCGGTATCGACCTTCACGCCGACTCGTTCCGCCCGCGCGACGAGAGCCACGACGTTGGCGCCATGCCACGCCGGGTCGGAATCGAAAACCTGACTGTAGTATCGGATCGAGCCGCGCAAATCCTCCTCGCCGCTCTCTCCCGCGGCGACGGCCTCGACGAAGCGCTGCTTCAGCGCCCGACCGAGGAGGCCCGTTACCTCGCTCCGCTCCCTCGAGCTGCCGCGCTCCATGACGTCTTTGGCGAGTCCGCGGAGCAGATCGATGGCCTCATCCAGGAGGTTGAGCTCGATCCGCGCCTGCGCCAGCTGGCGCCCCACGTAGATCGAGTGGTTCCCACCGGAGACCTTCATCACCCGGGTCGCGAGAACGTTCATGAGCGAAAAGCATCTCTGGCTTCGCAGCGCGTCGAGCGCGCTCCGGATCGCATCCTCGTCGACTGGAGCTTTGATTGCGCCGAGAAGTCGCGGCATCTGCGGTTCCGCGCCGCCGCACCCCGACTCCGACAGGGCCTTCAGCAGGGAGTCGACTTCGTCTCTCATACTTGCACCGGAGGGATCCACTCTTTCCAGGCGAGACCCAGATCCGCGAGGGTTTCCTGAAGCCGGGCGTTCGAATGGGCGTAGTTCGCCTTCTTCGGGGCGCCGGCGAAATGCAGCCCGACCACGAGCCGTCCATCGTTTCCGAGATCGACCACACAGGACCCGGAGTTTCCCCCGAGAGTCGTGCTGTCGTGGGCGAAAACCGTGTCGCCCGTCCCCTCGGCGTCGCTTCCGAGGCTCCGGTCGATCTCCCCGGGAGCGAAACGCTTGACGCCGTAGCGGTATTGAAACAACTTCGCGAGCACGTCGCTGTCATAAGTGTCGTAACCCGGTTTCGCCGGGTAACCAACGGTGAAGATCGGCCGGCCCACGGCCACCTTGTCGGCGTCGCTTTCGAGGACCAGCGGTTCCGGAAGATGTTGCTTCTCGGACACCTCGCATTCCAGAACCGCGAAATCCAGCTTCCTGTAGTCGATAGAGCGGCGGTCGATGGGCTCGAGTCCCGTCCGGATGACTTTCTTTCGAATCCCGAGCTGGCGCTTTCGGCTCTTCTCGGGGTTGGCGTCGAAGGTAATCGACGGCTGTCCGACGAACTCCCATTCCCCATTCTTTCTCTCTGTGGCGAGACCCTGAAGAACGTGGCGGTTCGTCAGGATGAAGCCGTCGGCGACCACGAACCCCGTCCCCTGGTGACTTCCGTCGAGATCGATCCGGCCCACGGCCGAAGCGACTCTGGAGATCTGATCGACGAACTTCTTCGCCACCCCTTTCCACTGGCCGAGTGTCTTGTCCTCGAGGTCGATTCGATCTTCCTCCGAGAAGACCAGCGTCGGCCTCGACCCATCGACTTCCACGATGGCTTCGAGAGCATCCTGGTGCCGGTCGGTGAGCTCCGCTTCCGCGCCCTCGTTCTTCAGGCGCGCGATGGCTTCCTTGCCGTCCCCGAGAAAGAGCCGCTCGAGCTCTTCTCTCGACGCCGAATCCAGCTTCCGGCCGGACTCCTGTTCGATGGCCTCGATCGCCCGCGCGTGCGCCTCTTCCGCGTGCTCCGAGGTGAGCGATTCCGCCGTGGCCGATTCCACGGCTCCCGTGCTTGCCGCCGCGACGCCGTGCGACAGCTTCCGGAGATAACGTGCCGAAGCACTCCTCCCATCGGACTGTGGCATCTCTCTCCCCTCCCCCCGTGTGACTAGAAGACGGGTCCCCGCTGCCTTTTCCCGGTGAGCGTTTGCCGGCGAGTGTATACCAGTTCCACCCGTCACCCCGTCGATTTCGGCTCCAGCTCGGAGACCTTGCGGCGGAAGTCCTCGATGCGCTTTCCGCCGAAAGCCTGGGAAAGCTCATGGCGCTCCATTACGCGAATGGCTTCACGGTACGAATCGAGCGCGGTTTCGTGATTTCCGGAGATCTCCTGGCACTCGGCGATGGACCCCAGATGACCCGCCTCGCTCCGAGGGTTTCCCTCCCCTCGAGCCCGACCGAGCGCGTCCTCGAACAATGGCAGCGCCGAAGCATGCTCTCCCCCTGCCTGGAGGGCCTTTGCCTTCCAGCTCAGGGCCCAGCTCTGCACCACGAGATCCCTGACTTCCTCCGCGATCCGGAGAGCGTCCTCTGCCAGGCTGGAGGCGGACGGCAGGAACCCAAGGCTCACGTAGACGTTGGCCATGTTGCACATCGTGATCGCCTGCAGGCGCCGGCCTCCCGTCGTCCGGTGGATCTCGAGAGCGTCGACGAGGGGCGGGAGCGACTTCCACACGTCGTTGAGATAGCGATACGCAATCGCCATGTCGTTCAGGTCCTCGGCCTCCATGCTGCGGTTTCCGACCTTTCGATGGATGTCGAGAGCCTTCTCGAAATAGGCGATCGCCTCGGCGTGCCTTCCCTCGTTGAATCTCACCGAGCCGATCTTGTTCAGTATGTCGCCCTCGCCGCCGAGGTTTCGACGTCGGACGAAAATCTCGAGCGCCTCCAGGTGGAGCTCGAGCGCTTTTCGGTGGTCTCCGAGCCGCCAGTGAGTCTCGCCCATGGACTTGATGGTGCTCGCGGCGAGGTCGTCGTTTCCGAGCTGGCGATGAATTCCGAGGGCCGTCGAGAGGAGCGCGAGCGCCTCCTGCGGCAGGCTGGTCGCGCGAAGAAGCTCGCCGCGGTGGGTGAGGATGATCGCTTCCAGGGAGGCGTCCGAGGCATCTCGCGCCGAGGCCGCCGCCTGGCCGAAGAACTGCATCGCGAGCTCGGGGTCCCGCTTCTGATGCCACTCCCCGAGGGCATCCAGAAAGACCGCTTCCTCGAGAATCTCCCCGCGAACGCGCGCGCAGGCGAGCCCGAGGTCCAGACAGTCCCGCCCGATCTCTCCGATCTCCGGGCGCGCGACGACGTACGGCTTCACCGACGACGCGAAGTCCATCGCGAGATCGAGCGCGGACCGGTTCTCCTCGCCCCCCCCGAGCTCGATACCCTTGGGCCGGCTCGGTGTCGCGAGCCGGGAGAGATCTCCCAGAGCCTTCTCCGCCAGCTCCTTCAACCAGACGGCGACCCGGTGGATGTGGGGACGATATTGCTCGAGTCGGATCCATTCCTCCGGAGGCATCTGAAAGCCTTTCCGGGCGACGTCCACGATGTAGCGGGCGTACCGACTCCGCGCGATCTCGAGCTCTTCCGGGTCCCGCTTCAGGTGACCGTAGGCATAGGCTCGAAGGATCGGATGGTTGAAGTAGAACTCCGTATTGAAGTCGCGGTTCAGCAGAGCGCGGTTCACGAGCGTGCGGAGAGTCCGCCGGACGTCCCGGCGATCCGCAGTGCCCCACACCGCCGCGATCAGGTCGCGGTTCTGGTAGGCCCCGTCGGGAAAGATCCCCAGGGCGGCGAAGCGCCTCAAGTCGACGGGCCCCTGCTTCTCTTCCCGCACCAGACTCTCCAGGCTGTCCTGAAGACAGATCGCGAGGCTCGAGTTCCTTCGAAGCTCGGGAATATCGAGTGCGATGTCCTCGATCTCTCCCTCCTCCAGGCGTTTTCGCAGATCTTCGATGTCCTCGGCCAGATCGAGGGTGCTCTCGCAATTGGCGGCGACCAGCTCGAGGGAGAGCGGGTGGCCACCCAGGCTATCGACGAGGCGTCTCAGAACCGCATCCGAGGGTCTGGGGCCTTTGCGGGCCAGGCGGTTTCGAAGGAACTCGAGAGCGTCCCTCTCCCCGAAGGCACGGAGGGGATGCACGAGACAGCCGAGTGCCGCTCCGACGTCGGCGACCCGGGTGGTGATGACGCGTGTCGCGTCCGAGGGCACCGCTTCGAGAAGCTGCTGGACGTTGCCGAGGTCCTCCGCTGGAACGTCGTCGAGGAGAACGAATATCTCCCCGTACTTCTCACGGAGATTCGAGCGCACATCGACGACGGTCCAGTGCGGCTGAGGGTAGCTCCCGAGCATGTACTTCGCCCATTTCTGGAGGACCGCTTCTGCCGAGGCGGGGTTCTGGCCCCGCGATTCGGCCGCGACGCCTCCCGGATAGTGGACCGCGATGCGCCTCGCGAGCTCGTGCGCGAGCATGGTCTTTCCGGTGCCCCCCATTCCCTGAATCGCGACCGCCTGCCGGCCGGTCTCCACGCTCTTGGACTCGCCGTCGATGAGCGCGAAGACCGCCTCCAGGTCTTCCTGGCGTCCGATGAAGGCCCGATCGAGAGGGGGCGTCGCATCCACGAACTTGCTCGATCCCGATGGGCCCAGCCGCGGTGCGAACTTCGCGATCGCGTTTCGGAGATCTCGGAACCCCTGGTCCCAATCCGCGCGGAAATCGACGTACTGAAGGTCCTGCAGATGCTCGGGGAGCCGGCAGTCCTCGAGCAGCAGCGGCACGAGGCGCCGAAAGAGTCGGCGCGCCTCCAACTGCTCGTATCGGATCCACTGCCGGTCGGGATCCACCGAGCGGGCGGTGAGGAGAGCCAGCACGACCCGGCTCCGGTGGAGCGCCTGGTCGATCTCCTTCTTCCAACGATCGCCGCCCTCAATCTCGGGGCGGTCCATCCAGACCGCTCCGTTGTGATCGGTGAGGAGTGGCTCGCCGGAGAGGCGCTCGTAGAGCCGTCGCGCGAGCGGCCGGTCCTCGCTCGCATAGCTCAGGAAGACATAGACGGGGATGGGTGCCGCTGAGCTCATCGACAGGTTACTCCGGGAGGTCGACATCCTCGATGTCGTCGATCACGTCGCGGTAGCGATCGATAACGAGCGTCCGGCCGTCGGCGAGATAGGTCGTGTCGTCGTAGCAACGGCCGAAAGCCTCGCCGAGGCGATAGGCGCCCGTTCTCGCCCAGACGACGTCCCGCCAGAGCGGCATGAGCTTCTCGACATCGCGGAAGATCCAACTCGCGTTCGGCTCGGAGACGTAGAAATGGCCTTCGCCGAGAAGCTCTCCCGAATCGAAATGGTAGACGGGAGCCGCTCTCCTCCGGTAGTACCGCTCTCTCTGATCGAGCGCATGGAGCTCTTCCGGCGTCGCTTCGAACGCGAGGCCGTTGAACGACTCGCCGGGAGCGGGCTCCACGTTCATCGCGGCGTTCTCGATGGGCTCCCGGCTGAGCTTGAAGCTCGTCGTGTAGTGCGTGGGTCTGAGATTGAAGAGGCGCCGGTAGCCTCGCACCAGGACCGGCAGCACACGCTTCCTCTCAGCGGACTCGCGCCCGATCGATTGGCCGAGCGATCCCCGGTGGAGAAGGGTTCCGTAGCCGACCAGGAAAGCTTCCACGCTTTTGTTCTTCGGGGCGGGTCCGCCGGTCTCGAAACCGCCAGGCCCGGACGCGCTCCGCCCACACTGGTTCCTCGAACGCCAATAGTACCCTTCGCCCGATGACGGCGCCACGCCATACGGCGGCACCTCAACGACGTCCAGGGAAATGCAATCCCCGTTCCACCGCAGCCTCGTCGAAACTCCGGGAAAAGCGCCATGACCGTAGCGCCGGCCGCTACAGCACTCATGGTCGGGCCCGACATCGAGAGGAGGCGGTGTAAAAGGCGTGACGAGGATCGCAGTAACAGATTGCAATCCGCGTACTCTTCCACTAGCCTGCCACGAACAACTACAGAGCTTCCTGTCCCCGTTTCAGCGCGAGGCTGCTCGGGGCGGCGGAGGAGGGTGAGTGAATGGCGAAACAAGAATCCGCCGCGACGCGCGCGATTCGTCAGCTGCCCGAGTTGGGCGGAGTCCTCGACCGTGTATCTCCGGAACAGTTCACGCGCCTGAGGAAGCCCGAAGGCGCTGGGCTCGAGGCCCTGGAATCCGTCGAGAGCGTGGAATCGACCCGCCGCGTGAGAGGTCCTGGAGACGATCCAGACGAGATCGCCAGGAACGCCCGGAAAGCGGTGGAAAAAGTGCGCGCCAAGGGGGCCGACGCCCACCTGACGCGGCCGGAGGAGGACGCGCTCGAGGCCATAGTCCTTCTGGAGGGCCGGCCGGCGCTCCTCGTGAGGGACGGTAAGTTCGAGGCCCCGCCGCCAAAGTGGACGGCCCTCGAAGGGTTACGGCCCCGGATCGAGGCGATGCTTTCGAGCGTCGGCCGGGTGGAGGTCACCGGACACCCTTCGCTCGATTGGGTGGGGACCGGCTTTCTCGTCGCTCCCGACGTCGTCATGACGAACCGTCACGTCGCCAAGGAGTTCTGCCGCAATGCCGGAGCGACTTGGAAGTTCGAGCCGGGCATGAAAGCTCGCATCGACTATTCCGAGGAGTACGGCTCCAACCGCCCCGCGGAGTTCTCGTTTACCGACGTCATCGGAGTCCACGACTCCCAGGATCTGGCGCTCTTCCGCGTATCGCGAAAGGGGAAGAAAGGGACGAAAGCCCCGGAGCCCCTGCCCATCGCGCGGAAGCCGACCCTCGCCGTGGGGCGCAACGTGTTCGTCGTGGGCTTTCCCGCCTGGGACGGGCACCGCAACGAGCCGGAGCCGATGCGGGACATCTTCAAGGACATCTTCAACGTCAAGCGGCTTCAGCCGGGGGAGATGCGGCGGGTGTCGAAAGCCCGGGGTCTCTTCGAGCACGACTGCTCCACTCTCGGCGGGAACTCCGGTTCCTGCGTCATCGACCTCGCGACCCAGCGCGTCACCGGTCTCCACTTCTCGGGACGGTACCTGGAGGCGAACTACGCGGTCCTGCTGGCGAAGCTCGAGAAGGACAAGTTGATCAAGAAAGCGGGGATCGAGTTCGTTTGAAGAACGGGCGGGGCGCGGAGTGCGGAGTGTAGCGATGCCGACTACACCCACACCGTGAAGAGGCCCAGGAAATCCAGGTTTCCGGCGGGATAATCGGAACGATTCTTGCTGTTCGGGGGATCTCAGGCTATGGCCTGAAAGCGAGGGAGGAGTCGCGCCATGTCGAAATCGGAATTCTATCGCCTGTTCACCGGTGGAAATGGCTCGCGCTGGGAAGGCGGTCTCGAGAGCACCGCCGAAGCCGCGTCGGACATCCCGGCCGGTGTGCCTTCGGACAGCGAAGAGGTCGTGCAGTTGGAGCGACAGGCGGCGGAGCTCAAGAGAGCCTACGAGAGGGATCCCGAGCGGGTCTTGAAGGCTTTGAAGGAGGCGTTCCCGCCCCATCCCGACGACGAAGACCTGTACAAGGCGAGGATCGAGGAGGCGCTCCGCCGAACCGAGGACCTCGAAGGCACCCAGGTCGAAGCCGAATCGGTGGTCGCCCTGGAGGCCGTGAGCCTGCCGGAGAACTTCATCGACAACGTCGTCGCCAGATACCGCGATCCGCGCATCCGGATCGACCCCAACACATTCGTTTTCGAAGACGACAGCATGCTGGGTATCTTCGGGTGGGTGTTCTTCAACGGGCTTCAAGCGGCCACCGTTCCTCGAACGGACGGGGAACAGGACTTTCGCAAGCTGGCCGAACAGAAGGGGCAGCCGTTTCGCAGCCACGTCGGAACTCAGTCCGGGTTCCAGTACCGTCTCGATCCACCGCCCTCCGGGAAGCCCCTCCGGATCGTTCTCTTCGCCGACTTCGGAACCGGTCTGGCGCACTCCCGCTATATCGCGCGCCAGATCGAGATCGACCGCCCTCAGTGCGCGGTCCATCTGGGCGACGTCTATTACACGGGCACCCGGAAGCAGTATTTCGAGTATTTCGTGGAGCCGCTGAAGAAAGTGGTGGAATCCGAGGCGACCAAGCTCTTCGTGATCCCCGATAACCACGAGGGTTATTCGGGCTTCGAAGGCTACGTGGAGTTTCTCGACCGGAATCGGCAGCGATTTCCGGGGACGCAGGAGCAGGAGGGCAGCTACTTTTCCGTCGTCTCCGAGCACGTCCAGCTCCTCGGTGTCGACACGATCTGGAACTCCACGAAAGGCCGCATCCGAGACGCCGGCGTCCTCGCTTGGCTTCGAGAGCGCCTGGAGGAAGGGCGGGACAACGGCCTCGCGAACGTTCTTCTGACCGGCCATCATCCCTACGAGTACGGGAAGATCGGCACGGAGAAGCTCTTCGCCGACGTGAAGCCGCTTCTCGACGACGACCTCGTCGACCTCTGGTTCTGGGGGAACACGCACTACTGCGCCCTCTTCGATCGATCCAGGGAGTTGCCGTTCTACGGAAGCTGCATCGGCCACGGCGGCTATCCCTATAAGAGAGAAACGCCGGGAAAGGACACGCCCGCGAAGGTGATCTTCCTCGAGACCGGTTCACGCTACGAGCCCACCGCCATTCGCTCCGACCGCGGTATGAACGGGTATTGCGTTCTGGAGGCGGAAAGCGACGGCCGCATCCGACTCGAGTACGTGGATTGGCTGGGGCGCCAACGACACACGGAGATCTTTGGCCGCAAGGGCTCGAACAAGCACCTCACGAAAGAATGAACGCATGACCGCCCGCACCTATCCGATCGTCCTCGCGCACGGCATCGCGAGATTCGACGCCTTGATCGACATGGCCCTCGACGTCGACAACGACGACGAGCTCGACCACAAGCACTACTTCAAGGGCGTGCGAACCCATCTGAATTCTCAGGGCTTCAACGCCTGGCACACCCAGGTCGACTGGGCCGGCTCCGTCGCGAAACGAGCCTCCGACCTGAAGCGCGAGCTGGAGGCGATTCTTCGATCGACGGGAGCCGACAAGGTTCATATCATCGGCCACAGCATGGGTGGCCTCGACTCCCGACACCTGCTGTTCGAGAACCGGAACGAGGGATTCCATCGAAGGGTGGCGTCCGTCACCACCGTCGCCACTCCCCATCGAGGCTCGCCCGCGGCCGATTTCGTATTGAATCCTCTCGCATTCTTCGAGGAACAGGGGGAGGAATCTCTGGAAGCCGTCTCCGCCCCCGCCGTCTCCGCCCCCGAAGAGCGGCTCGCGCGTTTGAAGGACAGCGAAGAGTTCCGCGCGTTTGCCCCGCTGTTGGGAATCGAGCCGGAGCGATTCGGTGTTCCGCCCGCTGAAGGGCTCGAGTCCCTCGACCTTTTCTCGGGAGTGGCAGGACTCCGCGATCTCACGACCGAGGCCACCGCCTCTTTCAACGCCGTGTCGCTTCCCTGGGAGGCCGTTTCCGGGGTCTCGTTTCACGCTTACGCTGGTGCGCAACCCCTGGAACGTACCTTCTTCCCCCTTCGGCTCGTCTGGGGCCTCATTCATGAGAAGCAGGGTCCGAACGACGGACTGGTCTCGGTCGACTCCGCGAAGTGGACGGACGAGCACTTCCGCGCGACCCTCGACGCCGATCACCTCAACGAGCTCGGCTGGTGGCCGGACATCCGGGACCACAACGAGCGCGCCGGAAAAGAACGGGAATCGAAGGCGTTCTATTCGAGCATCGCTGAAGGTCTGGCGCAGCGGTTCCCGCTCTCGTAGTCCCCGAGCGCCGCCGAACCAGAAGAGCGATTCCGGAGGAGTCCCATGGAACGTCTGAGTCTCGATGGAAAAGTGGTGGAGCTGCACAGCGACCTCCTGGACGCCATCGAGAGAATGGCGGGGCCGATGGGAGGCGTTCGAACGGTCCTCGACGAGCTCGGTCGGGTCTTCTCCGCCGCCCTGCCTCCCCCCGGCAGCCCCCAGATGAAGGCGCTCCTCCAGGTATTCGGCACTGCCGCCGGAAGCGTGAAGCAACTGAAGGAGCTCAAGGAGCTCTACGACGCGCACAAGGAAATCCTCGGCTGGCTCACGAGCTCGGTCGACGAACTGGGGACGAAGGAGTACAGCTGGGCCCTGCAGTCAGGTAAGACGCTCGCGCGAAAGGACGGAATGGTGACTCTCGGCGCCCGGGGACAGCTCCGGGCGACCGTCGAGAGCGACACCGATGGGGAGATCCTGGACGGCGCCGTTCGTACCGACCGGGCGGACGAGGTTTTTCTGCGCCTCGGAGTCTCCGGGCAGCTCGAGGGCGACGTGGCATTCGCGGGGCCCCTGGGCCAGCTCAGCGCCAACGCGGCCTTCGCCACCGGAAGCACGGTTTCTCTCAACAACTACTTCCGGCATCGGAAGTCGGAGACGGTCTTCGATGCCGTGATCGCCGACATCCGGGCCTTTCGCCTCCCTGCCGCCGTTACCTCGGGAGCTCTCCGGGCCCGAACGAGGACCGGTGGAGAAACCAAGCTCGTCATCCCCGACCAGTGGGTACACCTGCACGCCAGCGGATACGTTCAGGTCGCCGGGTCTCTCTCGTTCGGGCAGAGCTTCGTGCGAGCCGTCAATATTACCAACGACGCCCTCAGTCTGGAGGACGCGGTGGACGTCGCCCTGGGCGTTACCGCGAGCGTCGCCTACTCGCACCTCCTGAACGGAGAATTCGATGTGCTCCTTTCGGCGGCGGGCTCCCACGAGGGGTTCCTCGCGGTCGAGCTCGCGAAGAGCAAGACGTCGAAGCGGGAGGCGAGCTTCCAGGTGGGAGCGGAGATCAGCGTCGATGGAATCGACCGTGTAGCCAAGGCCACACTCGACTCCATCCTGCCCGACGTCCAAGCCCTGGTTCGATCCATCGAAACCCACGTCGCGGACTCGAGCGATTTGAGGGCGCTCTTCTCCTCGCGCCTCGACCAAGGTGTGGATGCCCTCTTGAGCAAGACGGCGGTCGACGAGCAGATCGAAGCCTGGCTCA
>DAISKN010000167.1:0-11191 GCA_036820975.1 Acidobacteriota bacterium
AGCGACCCGCTCCCCGTGAGCGGCAATTGGTTCACGGCGGCGACGGAGACGACACCGGGAAGCGCTTCGATACGCTCATGGAGGCGCTCGAAGAGGACTCGCCGGTTCTCCTGTTCGGGGTAGTCCGCATGGGAGACCGAGAGTCGCAGGGTCAGCAGACCTTCGGAGCGGAAGCCGGGCTCCGCCTGGAGAAGCGCCGCGAAGCTTCGTAGGGTCAATCCCGTCGCCACCAGGAGCATCACCGAGAGCGCCACTTCACCGACGAGGAGCACGTTGCGGACGCGGACGTGGCGCCTGGAGGCGCTCCCCCGCCCCCCTTCCCCGAGAGCGGTGACGAGATTCCCTCTCGAAAGCGAGAGAGCGGGAACGAGGCTGAAGAAAAGCGCCGCTCCGAACGAGGCGAAAACGGCGAAAGCGAGGACACGCGGATCCAGGACCACGTCGGCGAGCCTGGGAACGCTCGCCCCCGCGAACCGCGGCAGGAGCTCGATCCCGCCGCGCGCCAGAAGAACGCCGAGGACTCCGCCGACGACCGCGAGAAGGAGACTCTCGACCACGACCAGACGCCCCAGACGGAAGCGGCTCGCCCCCATGGCGGCCCGGACCGAGAGCTCCCGCTCCGAAGAGCGGAACCGGGCGAGGAGGAGCTGCGCGACGTTTCCGCAGGCGATGAGGAGCACGAAGCCGACCGCCGCCATCAGGACCCGCAGAGCGGGCCGGGCGCGCTTCACGACGTCGCCGTGCAGGGGGACCGCGCGCACCTTCAGATTCGACGCCTGGTGCTCGGGATTCTCTTCCTTGAGCTGGACCTCGAGGGCCTCCATCTCCTCCTGCGCCTCGTCGAGCGAGACGCCGGCGCGCATCCTTCCGAAACCGGTGAAGCCGGTGTAGTTCCGGGGCGGGAGCGAAGCGACGTCGATTTGAGTCGGCATCCAGATCTCGGCGTCTCGTAGACGGAAGGCCTCCGGAGGCAGGAGTAGCCGGAACGACTCAGGAAGCACGCCGACGATCTCGTGGTCTTCTCCTCCCAGACGGAGCGTCGTTCCCACGATCGCGGGGTCGGATCCATAGCGGCGCGCCCACAGCCGATGGCTCAGGATGGCGACGTTCGGCCCGCCGTGGACGTTCTCCTCCGGGGTGAAGCTCCTTCCGTAGAGCGGCGAGACCCCGAAGAAGGAGTGGAAGTTCGCCTCGACGATGCCCACGTCGACGAGCTCCGGGTCCTCGTCGTCTCCGAGGATGAGCTCGTTTCCCGTCGCCAGGGTCCACTCCTCGAAGAGCTCGCTCCTCTCACGGTAGTCCCAGAGGTCCTTCGGGTGGAGCGCGGGAAGCGACTGCGCGCCGTTTCCGAGATCGTGCCAGAGGATGACGATGCGCTCAGGGCTCGCGTAGGCGAGCGGGCGCAGCAGGACCCCGTTCACGACGCTGAAGACCGAGGTGACGGCGCCGATTCCGAGTCCGAGGGTCGTGATCGCGAGAAGAGCGAACGCCGGCCGCCTTCCGAGCGAGCGCACCGCGAGCTTCAAGTCCAGTTGGAGCGCTTCGAGCATCGAGGACCTCGTCTTCCTTTTCTTCGGGTTCTTCGGGTTCTTCGGGAGCGAGCGGCTCTCCGCCCGCCACAGCATCCATCGCACGCGCGCTACATCGGAGAGAGTGCGGGCGGCGAGCCGAAGACCCCCTCCTCTCGACCCGGAGGAGTAGTCGAGCTCGATCTCCCGGCCGTACTTCTCGCGGAAACCGGGAGGAAGACCGCGGAGGCACAATCGGAGGAATCGGTCCATTTCAGGCCTCGGAGCCCCGGCGCTTGAGGTTCTGCCGTGCCGCCTTGACCAGGCGCGCGAGCCTCTCGGTCTCCCGGGCGAGAGCCTCCTCTCCGAGGCGGGTGATGCGATAGTAGCGGCGTTTTTCACTTTCCTCCGGGCGCTCGCCGTTCTCGAGCTCCTCGATGAGGCGGTCCCGGACCATGAGCTCGAGCGTCCCGTAGAGGGTCGCCGGCCAGAGGCGGAGCTCCCCGTCGGTTTCCTCGAGGACGGCGCGGGCGATCCCGGAGCCGTGAAGGTCGCGGGCGGAGAGCGCCAGCAGGATATAGTGGCGTTGCCGGCTGAGGGCGCTCATACTACGAGTCGATATTATATGGATTGATATAATGATGCAAGCGTCCCGTGTTCTTTCCGTCAACCTGGGCCGTCCCCGCGAGTTCGAGTTTCAGGGGAAGACGGCCAGGAGCTCCATCTGGAAGAATCCCGTGAGCGGTCCTGTCGCCGTCCGTGGAGTGAACCTCGAGGGCGACGACCAGTCCGATCGCGAAGTCCACGGAGGTCCCGACAAGGCGGTCTACAGCTACGCCGTCGAGGATATCCGCTGGTGGGAGGCCGAGCTCGGCCGTGACCTCCAGCTTTCGGCGTTCGGTGAGAACCTGACGACCTCTGGAATCGACGTCTCCGGCGCTCTCATCGGAGAGCAGTGGGAGATTGGGACCGCGCTCTTCGAGGTTTCCCAGCCGCGGTCTCCCTGCTGGAAGCTGGGCGTGAAGATGGAGGACCCCGCGTTTCCGCGGAAATTCACGAACGGGGGAAGGCCCGGCGCCTATCTGCGGATCCTCCGCGAGGGGATTCTCGGCGCGGGCGATCCCATCCGCGTCGCCCACCGCCCTTCGCACGGAGTCCGCGTCTCCGACGTCTCTCGCATCCACACCCGCGAGCGCGAGAAGGCTTCCGTCCTTCTCGAGGTCCCCGAGCTCTCGGAGGACTGGAAGGAGTGGGCCCGGAGGGCCGCGGGGTTACCTCTTTAGCGGATTCCTTACAACCACTTAACCGACGGAGAGCCCCGATCGCGTCTATCATAGAGCCGTAGGGAGGGCTTCGATGGGTACTGCGCTCGAGGCGCCAAGGGCAGCGGAGGCGCCGGCAAGCGAGCCCGTGGCCGAGGTGTCGTCTCGCCGCGCCCGGCCCCGCTCGTCCAGGCGCCGCTGGCCCTTCGGTGTCGCCGTCCTCCTGGCGCTGGCTGGCGGCGGCTATGCCTACTGGCGCTCTCAGGCCGGAGACGGCGCTCCCGGTTATCGGTTCGCGGCGATCGAGCGCGGCGACGTGGAGTACCTGGTATCGGCCACGGGAAAGCTCGAGCCGGTGACCCGGGTGGCCGTGGGGACTCAGGTCTCCGGCATCATCTCGGAGATCCTCGTCGACTTCAACGACCAGGTACGGAAGGGTCAGGTCGTCGCCCGCATCGACCCTACGCTTCTCGAGAGCGCCGTCCAGGACGCGCAGGCGAACCTCGCCCGGAACCTGGCGCAGCTCCAGCAGCTCGAAAGCGAGTACGGCCGCATCGAGAAACTCTCTCGCGAGGGCCTGGTCTCCCAGACGGAGTACGACACCGCGAGGTACGCGCTCGAGGTCGGCCGCGAGACGGTGAGCTCGTCGGAAATCTCGCTCTCGCGGGCGAAGCTGAACCTCGCCTATGCGACGATCTACGCCCCGATTTCCGGAACGGTCATCGAGCGCAACGTGGACGTCGGGCAGACGGTGGCGGCGAGCTTCTCCGCACCCCAGCTCTTCTTAATCGCCGCCGATCTGAGGAAGATGCAGATCCTCGCGACCGTCGACGAGAGCGACATCGGAAGAATCAAGGAAGGACAGGCCGTAAGGTTCACCGTCTCCGCTCACCCCGATCAGAGGTTCGAAGGGATGGTGCGCCAGGTGCGCCTCCAGTCGACCCTGGTGGAGAACGTCGTGAACTACACGGTAGTCATCGACGTCGACAACTCCGACCGGCTGCTCCTCCCGGGGATGACGGCGACGGTGGATTTCTACGTGGAGACGGCGACGGACGTGCTGAAGATCCAGAACGCGGCGCTCAGGTTCCGGCCCACACCCGAGATGCTCGCGGAGGTTCGCGCGAACGGTGAGCGTCCGCGTCGGCCCGAAGAGGGAGGAGGCGGCGGGAGGCTCTTCGTCGTGGAAGCCGACGGAAGGCTCTCGGTCATCCCCGTCCAGACGGGACTCACGGACGGACAGTGGACGGAGATCTCGGGTGAGGGGATCGAAGAGGGGATGGAAGCGATCGCCGGGGTCGTCTCCAGCGAGACTCCTTCGACTTCGAACCCCTTCGCCGGACCGCAGCCGCAGGGTCAGAGATTCGGCCCGACCCGCAGCTTCTGAGGAGGATTCCGTCGTGCCTCGTGACCTCGTCATCCGGACCGAACGGATCACCAAGGTCTACGGCTCCGGCGGAAGCCAGGTGGTGGCGCTCGCGGGAGTCGACCTCGAGGTCGATCGCGGCGAAATGATCGCCATCATGGGCACTTCCGGCTCGGGGAAGTCGACGCTCATGAACATCCTCGGCTGCCTCGACTACCCGACGAGCGGGGCTTACGTCCTCGACGGGGAGCGCGTCGACGAGCTCGACAAGAACGATCTAGCCGATATCCGGAACCAGAAGATCGGATTCGTATTCCAGGGATTCAACCTCCTGGGAAGGACGTCGGCGGTCGAGAACGTGGAGCTTCCTCTTCTCTACGATCGCACGGGGCGAAGGCTCGATACCCGGGCGCTCGCGGAGGCGGCGCTCGAGAGGGTGGGCCTCGCCGACCGCATGGAGCACGAGCCGAGCGAGCTCTCCGGCGGGCAGCAGCAGCGGGTCGCCATCGCGCGGGCGCTCGTCACCGAGCCCGCTATCCTCCTCGCCGATGAGCCCACGGGAAACCTCGACACCCGGACCTCGGTCGCCATCATGAGGCTCCTTCAGGGCCTCAACGCCGAGGGCACGACCATCCTCCTCGTGACCCACGAGCCGGACATCGCGAGCTACGCCGAGCGCCTCGTCGAGCTTCGCGACGGACGCATCCTGAGGGATCTGAAGGTCAAGAGCCGCACGGTGGCGAGACCACTGGAACCGGTGGTGTGAGATGAAGGCCAAGGTCCTGACCAAGATCGCGGCGCAGAGCATCCTCAAGAACAAGATGAGGACGCTTCTCACCATGCTCGGGGTCATCATCGGCGTCGGGGCGGTCATCGTCATGGTCGCTATCGGCCAGGGGGCGAAGAGCCGGATCGCGGAGCAGGTGGCCAGCCTGGGCACGAACATGATCGTCGTCACCCCGGGAGCCATGAGGCTCGGCGGGGTCAGCCAGGGAGGCGCCACCGCGAACGCGCTCACGCTCGAGGACGTCGCCCTTCTCGAGCGCGAGGCGACGCTGCTTTCCGCGGTCTCTCCCGTGGTGGTGACCCGGGGACAGGTGAGAGGCGGCCAGGGGAACTGGCGGACGTCCATCCAGGGGGTTTCGATCAGCTATCCCGTCATCCGCAACTGGCACCTGGAGGCGGGGGCGTTCTTCAACTCGACGGACGTGCGCTCGATGAGGAAGTCCGCGATCCTCGGCAAGACCGTCGCCGACAGCCTGTTCCCCGGCGTCGACCCCGTGGGCCAGCAAGTCCAGATCCGCAGCGTACCCTTCCAGATCGTGGGCGTCCTCGCGCGGAAGGGCCAGACGCCCGAAGGCGTCGATCAGGACGACGTGATCCTCGCTCCGTATACCACCGTCCAGACGCGCCTCTCCGGCCGGAGCTGGATTCCTCAGATCCTCGCGAGCACCTATTCGCCCCAGGACATCCCGGAGGCCCAGGAAGAGATCCGCGTCCTCCTGCGGGAGGCGCACGAGCTTCCCGCCACCGCCGACGACGACTTCGCGATCCGCAACCAGGGCGACATCGCGGAGGCGGCGGCGGGCACCACCGAGGTCATGACGCTCCTTCTGTCCGCGATCGCGAGCATCTCGCTGCTCGTCGGAGGAATCGGAATCATGAACATCATGCTGGTCTCGGTGACCGAGCGGACTCACGAGATCGGACTCCGCATGGCCATCGGGGCGCGCGGCTCCGACGTACTGAAACAGTTCCTGGTCGAGAGCGTCGTGGTGAGCACCCTGGGCGGCGTGATCGGGGTCGCCGTCGGATACGGGTGCGCCCAGCTCGTAGGGTGGATTTACGGCTGGAGCATCGCCATCTCGCCTTCGACCACGCTGGTGGCGCTGGCCTTCGCCGGCGCCGTCGGCGTCTTCTTCGGCCTCTACCCCGCCCGCCAGGCCGCGGCCCTCAACCCCATCGAAGCCCTCCGGTACGAGTGAGCTGCCTTTTCGGGCTCCGGTCTATCCTCCGGAGTGAGTTATCTTTCGATCTCTCTCTGTGGCATCGTATCGGACATGCGACTCTTTCCTTTCTTCGCTCTGATCAGCGCCACGCTCGCCGCGAGCGATGCCTATCCACCGCCGCGGTTTACCGATCCCGACCGTGTGAAGAAGCTGGAATCGGCACTGCCCGAGATCGATCGGATCTTTCGGGCCTATGCCGCGGAGGCGAAGATACCCGGCATGATCTGGGGTGTGGTGATCGATGGCCGGCTTTCGCACGTGGAGTCGTTCGGCGTTCGAGACCTCTCCTCCCGGGAGAAGGTCTCACCCGGTACCGCATTCCGCATCGCCTCCATGACCAAGAGCTTCACCGCGCTCGCGATTCTGAAACTGCGCGATGAAGGAAAACTGTCGCTCGAGGATCCGGTGTCCAGGTGGATACCTCAATTCGCGCGGATGGAGCTGCCGACGCGCGACTCGTTGCCCATTTCCGTGCGTCAGCTGATGAGCCACAGCGCGGGCTTTCCCGAAGACAACCCCTGGGGCGATCAGCAGCTCAGCGCCACCGACGAGACCCTCGATGACTGGCTCGAGAAGGGCATTCCTTTCTCGACGCCTCCGGGAACGCGCTACGAGTACTCCAACTACGCCTTCGGTCTCCTGGGCCGGATCGTGACCAGGGCTTCCGGCATGCCCTACGAGAAGTACATGGGCGAGAAGGTTCTGGCGCCTCTCTCGATGGATGGGACGACGTTCGAGTTCTCGCGGATCCCCGCCGCGAGCCGGGCCGTCGGCTACCGCCTGAAGCCGGACGGAACCTATGGTGAGGAGCCCCCGCTGCCGCACGGCGTATTCGGAGCCATGGGCGGGCTCCTGACCACCGCGACCGATCTCGGAAAATACATCGCCTTCCATCTGTCCGCCTGGCCGCCCCGCGACGACCCGGAAACCGGCCCTGTTCGCCGCGCCTCGGTGCGCGAGATGGCCCATCGGTGGACGCCGTCGAACCTGACGGCGAAACGGGTGGATGGCGCGCTCACGGCCTCCGAGACGGGATACGGCTATGGACTGCGCGTGACCTCCGATTGCCGATTCGAGAAGATCGTCGCGCACGGAGGCGGGCTTCCTGGATTCGGCTCTTACATGGCCTGGCTCCCCGATTACGGCGTCGGTATGTTCGCGATGGCGACCCTCACCTACTCGGGTCCCTCGGAGCCGATGAGCGCGGCTTGGAATGCGATGCTCCAGACCGGCGGGCTTCGCAAACGGGAGCTCCCGCCGACTCTTCTGCAATCGCAGGTGGGCGACCATATCTTCAACCTGTGGAAGCGCTGGGATGACGCCGAGGCGAAACGGATCGCGGCAATGAACCTCTTCCTCGACATCCCGGAGGAGCAGCGGCAGGACGAGGTCGAAAAGCTGAAGAAGGAGGTCGGCGAGTGCGGAAGCGCCGGCCCGGTGATGCCCGAGAACTGGCTTCGCGGTCAGTTCAATCTGAAGTGCGACAAGGGAACGGTGGGCGTCTTCTTCACATTGTCCCCCACCGAGCCGCCCGCGGTGCAACACCTGGCCTTTCGGAAGCTGGCCTCCGAGGACGAGCGCATGGGCGCACCTACCGGGGCCCCCGCGGGAGTAGCCTGCTCGCCCTGATCACTTCCGGAGGTGCGCCTCGAAAAAATCGACCACCCGCCGGTTGTAGTCGTAGCGACTCGCTTCGGTCTCGATGGTGTGGCGCTCCGTCGGATAGACCATCACCTCGAACGGCTTTTCCAGCTCGATGAGCTTCTGGACGAGCCGCGCCGCGTCCTGGAAGTGGACGTTGTCGTCGATGAGACCGTGAACGATGAGTAGGCGGTCCTTGAGCCCCTCCGCGTGGTAGATGGGACTCGAGAAGCGGTAGGCCTCAGGATCCTCGTGCGGTCGATTCAGGATGCGGCTCGTCCACCGGTCCTGGTAGTGCGCCCAGTCGGTGACGGCGGCGTTCGCGACTCCAACCGCGAAGACGCCGGGATGCCTGAATTGGCTCATGAGCGTCAGGAATCCGCCGTAGGAGACGCCGTAGATTCCGATGCGTGAGCGGTCGATTCCGTGCTCGCGCACGAGGTACTCCGCCCCCGCGACCGCGCTCTCGACGTCCTTATCGCCCATGCTGCGGTAGATGTCCGTCCGATAGTCGCGGCCGAAGCCCGCGCTTCCGCGATAGTCGAGGTCGAGAACGGCGTATCCGGACTGGACCAGGTATTGGAGGAGTCCGAGGTGAAGGCCATAGCCGTAGACCGAGAAGCCTCGGTGGCTGAACTGACGGTAGCCGCCGCCGTGGATGTGCAGTACCGCCGGACGCTCGGGCGCGGGCTGGCGAGGCAGGTAGAGACCGGCCCACACCGGCTTTCCGTCCGGGTGAGGGAAGGAGACGAACTGGGGCTCGACCCAATCGTGAGCGAAGAAGTTGTCGGTACCGCTAACCGTCACCCGGGTCTCCGCGGAAGAAGCCGACGCATCGCGGAGGAAGAGATCGGGCAGCTGGAACGACTCGCTGTGGATGACCGCGAGTCTCTCGCCGTCGGGCGAGAGAACTCCCGTGTGGCGCCCGGGCTTCGACGTCAGCCTCGTGAGCTCGCCTCCAGACGCGGGCATGAAGTAAAGATGGTCGTCTCCGGGGTGCTCCCTGCCCGCAGCGATGAGCCAGAGAGTGCAGTCGCGGTTGAGCTTCGCGTCGCGCACTTCCCATTCGCCCTGAGTGAGAGCACGGGGCTCTCGCCCCGGCTCGACGATGTAGAGATGAGACCATCCGCTGCGCTCCGAGGCGAATACGAAACTCCCGCCCGGGATCCACTCGAGGAGCGCGGGCTCGAGATATCCGGCAACGGGCGGCGGGCCGCCGAGCCAGGCGTCGTCGTGGTCGTGGACGAGAACCTTGGTGCTCCCGGTCCGGACGTCGAGCTCCGCGACCCATCGGTCCTTGTGTCCGGTCGAGACGATCTGCACGAGCGCGCGATCGCCCTCGAGGCTCCAGTAAGGGCCGAAGACGAGGGCCGGGTCGGGAGCGAGACGAGAGACGTCGACCCAGGTGATGGCCGCTTCCTCGGGGTCGACCTTCGGATCGAACCGCAGGATGCCCAGGCGCGATTCGTCCTCGAGGTCGCCGACCTTCGGCCGCGCCTCGCGAACCTCGGAGTCGCCCGTTCGGGTGACGAAATCCAGGTACTTCGTCTCGCGCCGGTCGGCGGGCGGCTTCCTTCCGCGGAAGGTCACGAAGCGGCCGTCGGGAGAGAGGCGGACGTCCTCGAGGGTAAACCCGGCCTCGACCTCGATCGCCTGCGCCGCCGCAGGCTCGATGGTTCGCTGGTAGGCACGAGATTTCGACTCCCGCTCCTCCGCCTCACGGATTCGCGCGAAGAGCGCAGCCTCTTCTTCCTTCCGCCAGCCCTCGGAATCCGTACGCTCCTCGTCGCTCTTGACTGACTTGCGGGTGAGCCGCCGCAGGCTGCGAGCGGCGACGTCGTAGCGGTAGAGCGCTTCCTCGAGGAGGAAGTCGCAGGCGCTTCCGTCGGGAAGAAGGCGCGCCTCGAGAACCGCCGACGACAACGAGAGCACTTGCGCGGTTTGTCCGGTTTGCGCCTCGTAGAGATAGAGGCTCTCTTCTCGCGCCCAGCAGGCGCGGCTCCCATCCCGGGACCAGCTCGGGGACTCCGCGGGTATCGCGTGCACGTCTTCCTCGGGGACTCGCTCGGCGGAAAGGCCCGAGCGGTCCGCGCGGTACCAGGGATCGGCGTCGGGAATGTCGCCGGGGGCGGGCGACGGATTCCAGCGAAAGTAAACGTGATCGCCATCAGGGCTGAACCGGACGTCACCGACACCGAGGCCGAGCCAGCGATCGTCTCGCGAGGCGTCCTTGAGCGTAAGCGGAGCCGGGCTCGCGGAGCGGCCCGCGGGCGTCGACTGGTAGAGCGGCGTCGGCTCGCCGGAGGCGTCGTTCCTCACGACAAGCGCAATCGCGATCGAGGCCGCCACAAGGTGGCTCTTCATTTCGCGAAAGAATACATTGAACGAGGTAGTCGGGTGTACGGTTGATTCATGCTCGTCCTCGACGGCTCACAGGGCGAAGGCGGCGGACAGGTGCTGCGGACTTCGCTCGCCCTTTCGCTCGTTACCGAAGCGCCGTTCCGCATGAAGAACGTCCGCGCTCGCCGGGAAAAGCCCGGGCTCATGCGTCAGCATTTGACGGCTCTTCGAGCGGCGGCGGCGATTTCCGACGCGGAGGTAACCGGAGCCGTGGTGGGCGCGAGGGAAGTGACGTTCCGCCCGAAGAGACCGCGCGGCGGAGATTATTTCTTCTCCGTCGGAACCGCGGGGAGCGCAACCCTGGTGCTCCAGACGATCCTGCCAGCTCTTCTGCTGGCTCGGGAACCATCCAGGTTGGTTCTGGAAGGCGGAACCCATAATCCCCACTCCCCTCCGTTCGATTTCGTGGAGCGCGCCTTCCTCCCGCTCGTTCGCCGGATGGGACCGCTGGTCGACATGGTCCTGGAGCGGCCCGGTTTCTTCCCCGCCGGCGGCGGACGTTTTCGGGTGAACGTCGCGCCCTCGCAGGCTCTCGCGCCCTTCGACCTTCTCGAGCGCGGCGCCATCCGGTCCCATCACGCCAAAGCGGTCGTTGCCGCTCTCCCGGAGACGATTGCCGACCGCGAGCTCCGGGTCATCGGCGAGCGCCTTCATTGGGATCGATCCGCGCTTGTAACCGAAACCATCCAGGATGCACAGGGACCCGGGAACGTGGTCATGGCCGAGATCGAAAGCCAGCACGTGACCGAGGTATTCACCGGCTTCGGCGAACGCGGCGTTCCCGCCGAGAGGGTGGCCGGGAACGTGGCTTCCGAGGTGATCGAGTATCTCGACGCGGGTGTTCCGGTGGGCGCTCACCTTGCGGACCAGATCCTCGTTCCGCTCGCGCTCGCCGGAGGAGGCGCTTACCGGACGTTGAGGCCGACGCTCCACACCCGCACGCAGGCCGAGGTGATTCGCATCTTCCTCGGGTGCGAGACCGGGATGCGAGAGGCGGGAGAGAAC
>DAISKN010000168.1:0-11180 GCA_036820975.1 Acidobacteriota bacterium
GCCCTCGCGGAGGAGGCTCCGTACGGACTCTCGATCGCCGCGCCTGGCCACGTCGGCGACGGGCGACGCGGTCGGCGCCGCCCCGAGCGCGGCTCCCACGCCGAGGGTGCCGGCCAGGAAGGCCGACAGTCCGTACCTCACGTGGCCACCGTCGTCACGTCGAGCTCGCCCGTGCTGTCGCCGAAGCTCTCTTTGTCGTCGAGCCCGAGCTCGTGGAGGAGCGTCAGGAGGACGTTCGCCATCGGCGTCCCGTCAGCCGCCTTGATATGGAGATTCCCCTTGAGATGACCGTTGGCGCGGCCGAGAAGGGCGAGAGGACAACGCCGATGGTTGTGGATGTTGCCGTCGGCCATCGGCGATCCCCAGACGATCATCGTCTTGTCGAGGAGAGACGCCTCTGCCTCCATCGTGGTCTTCATCTTCTCGAGGAAGTACGGGAGCATGCTCATCCGATACTTGCAGATTTTGTTGAAGTCCATGATGTTCTCGTGCTTGTCCCCGTGGTGCGAGGCCGGGTGGAACGGCTTGTCGGAGCCGCTCTCCGGGAACACCCGGTTCTGCGCGTCGCGGCCGAGCTTGAACGAGATGACCCGGGTCATGTTGGTCTCGAGAGCCAGGACCTGGAGATCGAACATCAGCTTCATGTGCTCGGAGAACGAATCGGGAACACCGGGGGGCGCGTCGGGAAGCTCCCTCGTCACTTTCCCACCAGGCCCACCAGGCCCGGCAGGCGACGTGTTCTGCGCTTCCACCATCTGGATGCGGCGCTCGACCTCGCGAACGTTCTCGAGGTAGCGCTCGAGCCGGACCCGGTCCACCGCCCCGAGCTCCCGGCGCACGCCCTCGACGTCGCGGGCGATCCAGTCGAGGATACTCCTTCGAGTGGCCCTTCGCTCCGCGCGATCTTCCGGAGTGCTGCCCGCTCCGAACAGCATGTCGAACGCGACCCTCGGGTCGCGGATCATCGGAAGCGGTTCGTTCGGCGACGCCCAGCTGATGGAGTCGGTGTAGACGCAGGAGTAGTTATAGGTGCAGCCCCCGGCCTGGTCGAGGTTCTCGATGCAGAACTGCATCGAAGGCATCGGCGTGTCCTGCCCGAAGCGCTGGGCGTACAACTGGTCCATGGACGTGCCGGCGAAGATGTCGGATCCCTGGGTCTGCTTCGGGTGGCACTGGGTCAGGAAGACGGCGCTCGACCGGAAGTGGTCTCCGCCGATCTCCGGCGGCGAGAGAGCCTCCGCCATGCGCACGTCGGTGTTACTGATGATGGTCAGGTAGTCCTGGAAGGGTTTCAGCGGGCTCAGAGCGTTGTCCGGGATGAGCTCGAAATCCGGACCCGTGGTCGCGGGAGCGAAGAGGTGCTTCGTCGCCCCCCACTCGTTGCACCCGGGAAGCCCGTGCACCTCCTCGATGCACACCAGGCGCGTGCGCTCGACCGAGGCCCGTGTCGATGCCGCCGCCCGCCGCCCCGCCGGTATCATCGCGTCCAGGAGCGGGAGCGCGACGGTGGCGCCGATTCCGCGGAGAAATCTCCGCCGGGGCATGTGCTTTCCAGTGAGGTACGACATCGCCTTCTGTCTCCTTTGTCCGCTTTCCGACTACGGCTCCTGCACTGCGGCCGCGTCCTCGGTATCGATGCTCTCCGCTCGCTTCCTCTGAAATGCGTCGCTTTCGACCACTCCGAGGATGAACGCGGAAATACGGTAGCCCTCGTCTCTCGCCCTGCTCGCGATCCGCCGAATCGTCGGCTGATCGTAGTGCTCGACGCGGCGACCGAGCGCGTAGGCCATCAGGTTCTCCGTGAAGTTGCGCACGAGGGGCTCGGGGCGCTTCAATAGCGCCTGGACGAGCTCCGGCGGCGAAGAGATGGGAGTTCCGTCGTAGAACTCGCCCTTGGTATCGAGCGGCATCCCGTTCTCTCGAACGCGCCATTTCGCCGTCGCGTCGAAGTTGTCGAGCGCGAGCCCCATGGGATCCATGAATCGATGACAGGCGTGGCAGGTGGGGTTCGTCCGATGGAGCTCGAGCCGCTCGCGGGTGGTGAGCATCCGGCCACCGGATACGCCCTCCGTCGCCTCGAGCTCCGGCACGTCCGGCGGGGGAGGAGGCGGAGGCGTTCCCATGAGCACTTCCATGACCCATTTCCCCCGCAGCACCGGCGACGTGCGGTTCGCCATGGAGGTCAGTACCAGGACGCTCCCGTGACCCAGGATTCCCCGGCGCCGGTCGTCCGGGTAGCTCACTCGACGGAAGTTGTCGCCGGCGACCTCCGGAAACCCGTAGTGCCGCGCGAGGCGCTCGTTGACGAACGTATAGTCGGCGGTGAGAAGCTCGAGCACGCTGCGGTCGTTGCGGACGAGGTCGTAGAAGAAGAGCTCCGTCTCGCGCCTCATCGCGTCGGCGAGGTTCTCGTCGAAGTTGGGGTAGTAGTTCGGGTCCGGGCGCACCTTGTAGAGGTCCTGGAGCCGGAACCAGAGAGCCGCGAACCTCGAGCCCAGCGCCTCCGCGCGCGGATCGGAAAGCATCCGCCGGGCCTGGCGCTCGAGCTCTCCAGGCGTCGAAAGCCGTCCCTCGGCGGCAATCGCCTGGAGCACCTCGTCCGGCGGCGTTCCCCAGAGGAAGAAGGAGAGCCGCGAGGCCAGATCGACGTCCGCGATTCGGTACGCCTGTCCAGGCCGCGCGTCTCCTGGCTCGCGCTCGAGCCGGAGGACGAAGTACGGGCTCGCGAGAATCGCCTCCAGGGCCATTCGGATTCCGATCTCGAACCCGCCTTTTTTCACGCCGGCGTCGTAAAACTCCATGAGGCCTTCGAGGTCGGCTTCCGTCGCCGGCCGCCGGTAAGCCTCACTCGTCAAGCGAGCGAGGATCTCTTCCGCGCAGGGCCGCTCTTCGCTCTCGGACGTTGGGCGGCAGGTGAAGATCCGCTTCCGGCTCGGCGTCTCGGTGAGGCCCGTCGCGTGGAGGGGGCCGCGCACGATGAGGCTCTGCATATGGGGGAGCGTCGTGATTCCCGGTCCTCCCGAGCCGCCGCCGGCGAAGGACCAGTCGTGCGGGCGAATCAAGTCTTCGTACGGACCATCGCCTCGCCGGATGAACGCGGCGGACAGGCGGCGCTGACCGGCGCGAACGAAGATGGGCTCGGTGGCGATGGGGGCGCCGCCCCTTCCGTCCGCGCCTCCCTCGGTCTTGGTGTAATGGAGGAGCGCCACTCTCTCGCCATCGATGGCGACATCGATGTCCTCGAGCCTCGAGTTGTCTCCTCCGCCGAAGGACATCTCGAAGACGTACTCCGCATCCGCGGGGAACACGTGGTCGACGACCATGCCGCCGCGGGTTCCGTAGGGCGCTCCCTCGATCGGATCCCACGGGTGCTGCGAAAGGTAGATCGGATTGGTATAGGTCTCGTCTACCGTCGGGGCGTTCCGATCGCCCACCGCCAGCCGGCTGATATCCGACGCCGCGTTCAGATAGGCCTCGAGCAGCGTGGGCGAAAGCGTCTGCTCGTCCGCGATGTTGTCGAAGTTGGCGCTCATCTGGTCGAGCGGCAGCCAATGGGAGGCGTCCACGTCGAGCGACAGCAGGTCCGTGACCGCGCGCTCGTACTCCGGCCGATTCATCCGCTGGAACGGGCGGATGCCGGGATTCGGATCGCGAAGGGCGGCGGCATCGAGCGTCGCCTCGAGCGTCTCGGCCAGAGCCTGGAGCGCGGCCTCGTCCGGCCTCGTGACCTCGGGAGGCGGCATCATGCCCGCCCGCAGCTTCCGGATGACCTTCTCGGCTATGGGCGCGCTCGTATCGGCTTTGGCCGCGTCGAACGTTTCGAGAGAGAGGTTTCCGAGGAGCGTAGCGTCATTGTGACAAACGACGCAGGTATCCTGGATTAGCAGATTCGGGTCGGGCCGCGACGTCGCGGACAGGGCGCTTCCCGCGTACGAGGAGAGAGCGAGAAACAGTGCGGAAGCGGCCGGGCGCGCGTTCAAGTAAACCCCTCCCGAGCGGTTGGCGTGCAGTTTAGCCGGTATACCTCGCACTTCGCAACGAGGGACGGGTTGGCCTTCTGAAAACTCGCTCGAATCCTGCCGTCGCTCTCCGGCAAATTGTTGTCCTTGTTGGTGATCGCGGGCGGACTGGCGCTGGTCGCGAGCGCGCGCCGTCGGCGAATCCGGTTCGGAAGCAACCTACATCCGCAGGGTCGCCGCGAGAATTACAGCAGCCCGGAAGAAGTGGCCGATGCGGACGTTCTCGTTCTCTCCGTGCTGATTGTTGTCGAAGTTCACGGTTGGAACCGACACCGCCGGAAATCCCAGGGCATCGATGAACGGGGCGATCGGGACCGTCCCGCCGCTGGTGCGAATCCGCACCGGTTCTTCGCCCAGGAATCGCTCCAGGGCGGCCGCGAGGGCCGACGCCTCGGGATCCTCGATCTCGGTCCGGTAAGCGCTCGTTCCCTCGCCCCGCGGACTGTCGAGCTTCGCGAGCCTCGGGTAGCGGGCGCGGGTCTCGTCGTCGGGCTCCCCGTCGACGACGTGATAGCCCTGATTCTCGACATGCGCCCGAATCTTCGCGAGGAGCGCCTCGCCCTCGGTCTCCTTCACCAGGCGCACGTCGATCGCGGCAGTCGCGTGATCCGGGATGATGGTGCGCGCCTGCGCGCCCACGTAGGCGCTCTCGAGCCCTCGAACGTTGAGCGACGGGTACTGGAGCGCCTCCTGAAGGCTCTCTCCGACGAGATCGGGCTCGGAGACCCCGAAGAGCTTCAGGAGCGCCGGCTCGTCGTCGGGGACCGACTGGAGGATTCTCCGATCCGCGGGCGTCAGCCGAATCCCATCGTAGAAGCCGGGGACGAGAACACGGCCGCGGTCGTCTTTCATCGTGGCGAGAAGCTGCGCGAGGCGCATCCCCGGATTCGGAATCCCGTAATGGCCGCTATGAAGAGAGAACTTCGGACCGTACACCGTGAGGTTCACCGTGAGGTTCCCGCGAGCGCCGTACACCAGGGTGGGACGGTTCGAAGGATGAATCGGGCCGTCCAGGATCAACATGAGATCCGCGGCAAGCCGCTCGCGATAGCGCTGTATCGCCGGAACGAGGCTCGGCGACCCCGCCTCTTCCTCGCCGTCGAGAATCACCTTGAGGTTCGAAGTGAGCGGAATCCCCGCCCGGTCGAGGGCGTCGATCGCCGCCATCAAGGCGACGATCGGCGACGTGTCGTCCGAGGCCGAGCGCGCGTATATCCGCCAGTCGGGCTCGAACTTCTCGAGCTTGTCGAGCCCGGGGACCTCCCGGGCGCCATCCTCCATCCGGCCGTCCCGGAGGATCGGCTTCCAGGGGCTTTCCTGTTTCCAGAGCGATGGATTGACGGGCTGCCCGTCGTAGTGAATGTAGTAGAGGATCGTTCTCCGCGCGCCTTCGATCTTTCTCTCGCCGAAAACCAGCGGGTTCCCCTCGGTCTCGAGGAGGGAAGCCGCGAAGCGGCGGCGCTCGAGAGTGCCGACCAGAAGATCCGCTTTCTTCCGGATGTTCGCCTGATCGGCGGCGACGTTGGGAATGGAGAGCGCCTCGACGAGCTCGCGCACGATCGCGCCCTGGTTCGCCTGAACGTACTCCTCCGCGGTGGTCGTGGGGTTTGCGGCCGTCGCCTGGGCCGCGAGAATCCAAACCGCCAGCATACATTCTTCCTCCGTGGGTCCGGGAACTATACTCCACCGGGAGGTGCAGCGATGGGGATCCGAGTGGTGCAGGTGGATGCGTTCACCGATCGTCCGTTCTCCGGCAACCCGGCCGCGGTCATCGTTCTCGATGAGCCCGGCGACGCGGGCTGGATGCAGAACGTCGCTCTCGAGATGAACATTTCCGAGACCGCGTTTCTCGTCCGCCGGAAGGACGGGGACTTCGACCTGAGATGGTTCACCCCCGCCGTCGAAGTCGACCTCTGCGGGCACGCGACGCTCGCGAGCGCCCACGTACTGTGGGAAGAGGGCCACCTCCCGCCCGACGTCCAGGCGCGGTTCCACACGCGAAGCGGCCTCCTGACGGCGGACCCGAGGAACGGTTCGATCATCCTCGACTTCCCTGCGACGCCGGAGCAGAGGACGGAGCCGCCCGCGGGCCTCGTCGAGTCACTCGGCGTTCGAGCGGCCTACGTCGGGAAGAACGCCTTCGACTACCTGGTCGAAGTCGATAGCGAAGCGACCGTGCGCGCCCTGACACCGGACTTCGGAGCGCTCGGGGCCATCCGCGCCCGTGGGATCATCGTCACCGCCAGGGCGAGCTCACCGGGGTTCGATTTCGTCTCGCGGTTCTTCGCCCCGGCGGCAGGAATCAACGAAGATCCAGTCACCGGCTCCGCTCACTCGACGCTCGGTCCTTTCTGGTCCGCGCGGCTCGGAAAGACGTCGTTCGTCGCCTGCCAGGTATCGCCGCGCGGAGGCGTCGTCGATGTCGAGGTCGTGGGAGACCGGGTCCGCCTCGGCGGCCGGGCCGTCACCGTGCTCCGGGGCGAGCTGGTTTGACGTTTCCTGGATTCGCCCCGGGAGCTAGCTCCCGGCCCGCTCCATCCGCCGCAGAAAGTAGGCTTCCCATTCCCGGACGAGCTCGCGCTCCGGCTTACCGAACGTGGTACTGAACGCCGCATCCGCGCTCGTTCCTCTGGCAATCCCGTCCAGCACTTCCCGCAGGCCTTCCGTACCTCGGAACCTCACCAGGAAGTCCACCGCCGACGCGGCCGCCGGATAGAAGGTGTCGAGCTCGCACGTCTCTTCGAGCAGGCAGAGCTCGAGAGCCCGCGCCTCGGGAGTCGATCGCAGACGGGCGAGGAGGTCGTCGCTCCGGGTCCCGGTGGCGTACTCCGCAATGCCTTCGTTCAGCCATTTCGGAACGCGGGTGCGGGCGCGGGACCATACGAAAGCGTGGGCCATCTCGTGCCGGAGAATGCGCGGGATCCAGGTTTCGTTGGAAGCGGCGTCGCGGGCGGTGATTCGGATCTTCCCGTCGAACATGCCGCCCGACTCGTGGATGCCGCCCGCGGCAAGATACCCGTCCCGGGTGTAGAGGATGACGGCTACCGGCTCCGCGGGCTCGAACCCGAGCTCGGAGGCGAGCGCCTGGTAGCTCCTCTCGAGCTCTTCGACGGCGATGCGCCCCGGCGCCGCCATCTTCGTTTCGTCGTAGCGGATGACGAAGTGTTGAAGCTCCACGCGGCCGAAATGTGACGCGATGCGCTCGTCTCGCCGCGCCCGCTCGAGGAGCTCCCGTGTCGCTGGGTGCGGGTCGAGGGCGAAAGCCTTCTCGAGCTCGCGGATGGCTGCGGCGAGCTCCTCCTGGTAGTAGTGGGTTTCCCCGAGGATGTGGTACATCGAGGCGCGATTCGGCTCCTCCCCGAGCTCGAGCGCCTTCGTGGCCCACTGGGAAGCGAGCTGCCAGGACCCCTCGTGAGTGAGGACCAACGCCCGAAACGCCGCCACCTGACGGAGAGGCGCGCCCCAGGTCTCGGCCTCGCGCAGACAGGTCTCGGACTCGACGAACCGGCGTTCGCGCGCCAGCCGCAGCGCCAGCAGAAGGTGGGCGCTGGCGACGTAGTCTTTGAGAACCGGTACGTCGGGATGCTCTTGCGATACCCGCGCTGCGTGCTCGACCCCGCCGGGCGTCACCGTGCTGGAGTCGAGCGGAAGAAGCCCGTACCCCTCCGGAGTCTGAGGTCGCGAAGCGACGAAGGCGATAAACGAACCGAAGACGGCCACGATCGACCGCACCGTCCACTTGAACCCTCGGGAGAATCGTGGGCGCTTCCCGGGGGGCGCCGGCGGCTGAGGCTTCGGCCGAAGCCGGACGCTTGCGCCGAGCTTCGAGAAGACGACGCCACACCGGTCGCACTGGTCGAGCCCTTCGCCGTCGTGGCCGCACTTCGGACAGCGCATTTTTGATCTAGAGCGTCAGAATACCACCGGGCCGGAGCCGCCCGTCAGGGCATCGCCACCCGGCCGTGACGAGAAACCCCGTGGTACTTGAACGAACGGCCGCACCCGGGTCACTATCCCCGTACAGCAGGGTCGAATCTTCTTCACGAAGAGAGGAGCGATGATGCACGTGTGTCGGTGGATGGTGATGACGGGAGCGGTTCTGGTGATGGTCGCGGCGAGCGCGTGGCGGCTCGGCGCCCAATCGGTGACGACCAACCCCTTCCGCCCGATCGTGAGCTGGGGAGAGCTTCCGGAAGGCCGGAAGTGGGGAGCCACCAGCGCGGTGGACATAGCCGCCGATGGCAACGTCTGGGTGGTCGAGCGGTGCGGGGCCAACACCTGTGTCGGCTCGAACGTGGATCCCGTGCTGCTGTTCACCAAGGAAGGCAAGCTCGTTCGCAGCTTCGGCTCGGGCAGGTTCGCCTGGCCGCACGGCGTTGGCGTGGACGGCGGCGGCAACCTCTGGGTGACCGACGCCTGGGCCGAAGGCGCCACCACGACCGGCCATGCCGTCTACAAGTTCAGTCCGATGGGCGAGCTCCTGATGACGATCGGCGAGCCGGGCAAACCCGGAGGTCCGCCGAACCGTTTGACCCGGCCCTCGGACGTGCTCATCGCGCCGAACGGCGAGATCTACATCGTAGAGGCCCACGACCAGTCGCAGAACCGCATCACGAAGTGGACGGCGAACGGCACCTACATCGAGACCTGGGGCGAAACGGGGTACGGCCCCAAGCAGTTCCGCGACCCGCACGCGCTCGCGATGGACTCGCAGGGGCGCCTGTTCGTCGGCGACCGCTATAACAACCGAATCCAAATCTTCGACCAGACGGGGAAGTTCCTCGCCATCTGGACCCAGTTCGGCCGGCCGAGCGGCATCTTCATCGACAAGAACGACAGGATCTACGTCGCCGACTCCGAGTCGAGTCCCGCGCCGGACGAGTACATGGGCATGCGCAACGCGGGGTGGGAGAAGGGCATTCGCATCGGCGACGCGCGCACCGGCTGGGTGCACCACTTCATCCCCGACGATCGCGTCAACGTGACGGGCTACAGCGGACCCGAGGGTATCGCCGTGGACGACGAGGGGAACCTCTACGGAGCGGAGGTAACCCAGCGGCGCGTCGTGAAATGGGTGAGGTTCCGGCCGTAGATCCGCCATCGGGTTGCTAGGAGCCCGTCCCGGCTCAGCGGCCGACGAGGCCTTTCTGGACGACGAGCTCTTCCTGCGGCTGCCCTTGCGCTATGACAGTCAGCGTATAGCTGGCGGAACCCGCACTCACCCAGATCCTTCGTCGATTCTGGCCCGCGACCCAGGCCTGCTGGACCCAGGGGTTGGTCGCCGCATGCACTCCCGAGGCGATTAGTGTGACGAAGCGCGCGGAGGGCGCCTGTCGCGCGTACTCGAGCGCCCAATTGCGGTTCTTCGTTCCGTAGGCGTCGGAATACCATCCCTGCATCGGAGAGCTGCCTCCGTAGAGGGCGGCGCGTGAAAGCGTGCTCCAGTCCGCCTGGCTGATGGCGAGCACCGGCACTCCGTTCTCGTCCCTGGCGGAGATGTTCAGCCCGCGCGACTGAAGAGTGGCTCCGGGGAAGAGGTGCCAGGTCTGGACGTAACGATGCGGCACCGGGGAAGTGAGGTCGTCGTAGACCACGACGAGCCCGGGCTCGAGCAGCACCACCGTCCTCGCGTGGCGGACGCCGGCTGCCAGATCGCTCCGCCCCGTGGCCCAGAAAGCGTCACCGACTCTCCCGTGGGCACCGGCAAAGGCGGCGCCCGGCGCCTGGCCGAGCCCGTCGACGACCACGGTGTTGTGGGCTCGGGTCCCGTGAAAGTAGTCGCGGTCCACCCCCCGGTCGTAGGTGAACAGTCCCGAGTCGCGCAGGAGGAGCCTGCCGTCGGAGTAGTACGTCAGCCCGAGTGCGTGGAGGTGGCTGTGATCGGTTCGATAGGCGCCGCTGTCGAACGTGACGAACGTCTGGTTGGCAAGCTCGCCCGGTGGCGGTGTGTCGGTCCTCATGAGAAAGAGCCCCGAGACGGGGAACAGCTCGACCCCCGGCGCCGGCGGCTGTCCCGCCGCCCCCCCGGTGAAGACCCAGGCGAAATTGCGATCGAGCGCGGTCAAAGGACCGTAGACCGCGGGATCCTGTCCGGGGACGTAGGTCGTGGCCGTCGCTCCGAGCATGGGCAGCCGCCCGTCCGGCTGGACGACCATCGCCGCATGGTGGGTCATTCGTCGCCGCGCGTCGGTATAGGCAGGCGCGAGCTCCGTCTCGTGCTCCGCGGCCCAGGCGGCGATCTGCGACGCGATCCCCATCACGTAGTAGTGATAAAAGGGGGAGTTCTCGATATCGACCCCATCGGCATCGACGTTGGTCGCGAGCATGTCGAGCAGTCGATCGATCGCCGTCGTCCGCCAGGCACCCGACAGATCCAGTTCGGGGAAGTTCGCGGCCACGAGGAGAAGTCCCGCGGCTTCGTTGAAGCCGTGGTTGAATCCCGGCTCGTAGTTCCGCGGGTCGGCGAGAAACGTTCCCAATCGCGAAATCGAGGAGCGCAGCTCGGTCGCCAGATCGTGCGGCAGCATTCCCCAGGCCTCGAGCTTCCGATAGGTATTGACCAGCACCATCGCCCGGTACGCCGCGGTGTGCTCGTTGTCGAACGTCTTTCCGTTGAACGGCCGCGTCCTGTCGTAGGCAGCGTAGCTTCGGAGAATCTCCACCAGGCGATCCCGGTACTCCGGCTGACCCGTGGTTCCGAACGCCCAGAGGAGATTCGAGGTGTACCTCAAACTGTAGAACATGAAGCGCCAGTAAGAATCGTTGTAGGGGTCTTCGCTCCAGGTGAGCGGCCGCGGAAGGAACGGCGGTGGATGCCCTCGAGCCGGCCAGTAGTCGTCGAGCATTCGATCGGCGAGGACGAGATTCCCCTGGTTCAAATCCGCGTACATGCTCTCGCGGCCGGGGGGAAGCGGAGTCGGCCAGGCGGCCTCGGCGGGCGACCGGAGGAGGAACAGGAGCGCGAAGCTCGCGAAGGAGCCGACGGTGCAGGCGCGCCCTCGGAACGGACCCAGCGTGGTCCGACGCTGCGGCAGGAATCTCAAGGAAGCCTCCTACGGCGCGCGTAGATGGTTCCCGACGGGTTGGGAGACCCGAGTATAGCCCGGCGCTGCGCGCTCCGGGTTCGCGGGTTGCGAAGCGCAGTTTGCAACCTCGGCTGGC
>DAISKN010000169.1:0-11172 GCA_036820975.1 Acidobacteriota bacterium
CCGACGCCGCTCCCCTCTTTCCGGAAAGAGTAGAAGCGGTCGTTCTCGCAGGACGTGCAAACGCCGCTGTCGTAGATGCGTTCCGCGGTAACCCCGGAAGAAATCAGCTGCGCCCGGTTCTCCTCGACGAGGTCGAGATGTCGCCGCCCTCGGGCCCCGGGGCGGGAGATACGCTCAACGTCCCGCCCACTCCCGGCGAAGGCCGCGATCACATCGTCTCCTACCTCGTAGCAGCAGACGCCGATCGCGGGCCCGATCGCCGCGTGGATTTCTCCGCTGGTCGCACCGTAGACCTCCTCGAGCTTCGCCACCGCGCGCGCCGTGATTCCAGCGAGAGTCCCGCGCCATCCCGCATGAACCGCGGCGACGCCCTTCACCTTCGACCCCCAGAGGAGCAGGGGAACGCAGTCCGCGCTCTGGACGAGAACGCCGGACCGAGCCTCGTTCGTCAGAAGACCATCGCACCGGGAAGCGCCGCCTTCGAGGACCCGCAACTCGTTTCCGTGCACCTGGTGCATCCCTCCGAGCCGGGAGAACGCCATCGCCCGCGCGAGCCTCTCGCGGTCCGCCTCGCCGTTGCCGCGCGCTCCGAAACCACCGGTCCGAAGGGTGAACCCGTGAGCCACGCCCTCATCGAGAAGCGGCGAGCATTGGAGGAGCTCGATACCCACGAGCTCGGTGACGCGAAACTGAGGAAGGCTCAAGCGATGGTGAGAGCCTCGGCGGTCGAGCCGAGCGTTTTCTCGTACTGGCTCTCGAGAAGCGCCGGCTTCATGCCGTTGTCGATATGCGCCCAGGGGAGGACCTCGTCCCGGGGACGCTCGCGATGAACGTAGAAGTCGAGGTCGAGGCCTTCCTCTTTCATCGCCCGCCGGAGGTCCGCCTCGCCCCGCGCCATGCGGATCATGGCCGGAGCCAGACGGCGGTCGCCGACCGAGAGGAGCGCCTGGAGCTTTTCCTGGCGCGGGGACTTGAAGTGCGCTTCGACGTTGGGAATCCGGGCGAAGGCCCGCTCGAGCCGCTTCATCTTCCGCGACAGCTCGGAGGTGGACTCCATCGGATGCCACTGGAACGGCGTCCCCGGTTTGGGAATGAAGGGATTGACGCTGGGAATGATGCGCCCGAGCCGCCCCCGCGCGCGCCCGTGCTCCAGGAGGAGGGCGCGGATCCGCTCGACGAGATCGACCATGCCGTCGAGATCCTCCTCGCCTTCCGTGGGCAGGCCGACCATGAGGTAGAGCTTCAGGTTCTCGATGCCGCGCGAAAGGATGAGGTCGGTCTTCTCGAGGATCTCTTCGTTCGAGACGCGCTTGTGGATCGCGAAGCGCAGGCGGTCGGTTCCGACCTCGGGCGCGACCGCGAGCGTCCTCTCGCCGCTCGCGGAGAGGGGCTCGAGGAGCTCGGCCCTCAGATCCTCGAATCGCAGCGAAGACACGCTGATGCGGAACCGCAACTCTTTCAGCGCTTCGAGAAGGGGCACGATCTCCCGGTGCGCGCCGACGGCGGTCGAGACCAGGCCGATGTCCGAAGTGTGCTCGCGCGCCGCTCGCGCCACCTCGAGAATCCGCTCGACCTCGAAGGACCGTTTCGGGAGGTAGTTGTAGCCCGCCCAGCAGAAACTGCACAGGGACGGGCAGCCTCGCGACACCTCGACCAGGAACTTCCCGGACATCTCGGTGTCGGAGGTGAGAACGTAGGTCGCGGGAGGCGGAAGGTCGGCGCGCTTGCCCATCTTGGCGCGCACGGTCCGGCGCTGCCCCGGCTCGCCGTCTGCGAGCGAAGGGACGTAAAAGCCTTCACCGGCGTCGAGGGCTTCGAGAAGCTCCGCGCGGGAAAGGCGCCGGCGCAGGGCATCCGTTAAAAGGGGAAGGAGGGCCTCGGCCTCCCCGATGGCGACGACATCCAGAAACGGCGCCATGGGCTCGGGATTGAGAAACGTAATCGGGCCCCCGGCCACGACCAGGGGGTAGCGGCCTTCTCTGCGGTCCCGGGCGAGGGGAGGAATCCGCGCGAGGTCGAGCATCCGGACCAGGTTCAGCTCGTCGGGCTCGAAAGTGACGGAGAACGCGAGAACGTCGAACTCCGCGACCGGAGTCTGCGATTCCAGGGTCACGAGGGGGAGATTCGTCCGGCGGTGCTCCCGGAGCTCCTCGGCATCGGGGAGGAATACCCTCTCGCAGACGACGTCCGGAAGCTCGTTCCAGAACTTGTAGACGGCCTGGAAGCCCACGTTGGACATCCCGATGTAATATCGGTTGGGATACGCGAGCGCTATGCGCAGACGGGTCCCGTGAGGTTTGCGAATGGTCCCGATCTCCGCCGCGAGGCGCTGTCGGGCTCGGGTTTCCAGAGCCCGGCTCATGACCTCATTATTATAGGCTTTCATGGGGGCCGGCGCCGGGGCTGTCCGAATGGCCGGCTGGGGGGCGATGAAGAAAGTGCATCTCCTGAAATACCTGCGGTACGCGAGCGCGGCCGTGGTTCTGGCCTGGGGACCGTCGGCCGTTCACGCGCAGCGGCGCCCCATCTTCCTCGACTCCGCGGTCCCCGGCGAGCCCGACGGCTCCGACCAGGCGGTCGTGCGCAGCCGCTTCGTCCGGGTGAGCTTCCGCAACCTTCTCGAGTGGGCTCAGACCGGGAGGCCGGGCGCCGCGGCCCCCGCGTTGCTCGATTTGAATCTCTTCCCCGATCGGTCGTTCCGGGCCCGGCTCGAGCGCACCGACTCTTCCGCGGATCGCACCGCCTACTTCGGCCGCCTCGAAGGCGCGGACGCGGCGGAGATGGTTCTCGTGGTTCGCAACGGAGTCGTCGCCGGAAGCCTTCGCGGCGGCGGGAAGCTGTTCCAGATCCGGTTCGCCGGAGGGAACGTTCACGAGGTGCAGGAGATCGATCCCGATCTGCTCCCGCCCGAGAGCGATCCCCTGCCCGCGATCGAGGAGGGGCCCGGGGCGGGAGGGGCCGTGTGGGCCGTATGGGAAAGCGGCGCGACCGCAGCCGACGACGGGACGCAGATCGACGTCCTGGTCGCCTACACCGCCAACGCGCGCGCGGCGGCGGGAGGCACGGACGCGATTCTCGCGCTCATCGACCTGGGCATCGCCGAGACCAACCAGGCCTACCTCAACTCAGGCGCCGTCCAGAGGGTGCGGTTGGTCGGAACCGTGGAGGTCGCCTATTCCGAGTCTGGAGACATCGGCGACGACCTCAACCGGCTCCGCGTCACCGCGGACGGGAACATGGACGAGGTCCACGCTCTGAGGGACACCTACGGCGCCGATCTCGTGCACCTCGTCGTGAACAACGGCGGATGCGGAATCGCCTACGCCATGGACGAGGTATCGAGCTCCTTCGCGAGCTTCGCGTTCGGGGTAAGCCGGCGAAGCTGCCTTTCGTCCAATCTCACCTTCGCGCACGAGATGGGCCACAACATGGGGCTGCAGCACGACCGCTTCGTCGACCTGTCGAATTCTCCATACGCTTACAGCCACGGGTACGTGAACCAGGCGGCCTTCGCTCCCGGCGCCCCCGCCGACAAGCGCTGGCGGACCATCATGGCGTACAAGGACGAATGCGCCGCCGCCGGCTTCGGCTGCCCGCGGTTGATGTACTTCTCCGACCCCGCGAATTCCTACAACAGCGATCCCATGGGCGTCCCTGGCGCCGCGCCGAGCACGAGCGTCGAAGGACCGGCGAACGCGCGACTGTCGCTCGACAACACCCGAGTGACGGTCGCCAACTTCCGCACGGCCGCGGGTGCTCCCGGAGCGCCGAGCCTGGTCTCGCCTTCGGGAAACATCGTCGACGAGACGCCCGAGTTCCGCTGGCTTCCCGTTCCCGACGCCGCCGGATATCGCCTCAGAGCGCGGAAAGGCGGGGTCGACCTGCCCACGCACGACCTGGAATACACCTCCACGGCCGCCGGCTGTTCCAACGGCATCGGAATCTGCTCGGCGACGCCCGACGCGGCGCTGACCCTCGGAGCCCACACGTTCTGGATCCAGGCATTCAACGCTTTCGGAGCGGGTCCCTGGAGCGGCGGCAGCGACTTCCGCCTCATCCCGAACGGCTTCGATTCTCAGTTCAATGGCGCGACCGAGCCGTGGCAGGCGCACTCCGGGGCCTGGTCGAATCGATGGCGCCGGTATTTCCATACCGCGGGCGTCGACGGAGCGTTCTCATCGGCGAGCTACCCGGAGAGCTTCGGCGATCTCGACTACCGCGTGCGGCTCCGGAGGAGCGGCAGCGATCCGTCGAACGCGACCGAGATTCTCATCCGCGGGAACCCGGCGCTGGTCGCGGGCAACGAGTGGACGCAGGGCTACAGGTTCCGGATCACCCGCGACGGCTTCTACTCCGTCTACCGGGACCAGGTCACGGCGCTTCAGGTCTGGACGGCGACGTCCGCGATAAATCGGGGAAGCGCCTGGAACGAGCTCCGGGTGCTCGCCGTCGGCTCGGGCCTGCAGTTCTATATCAACGATATCCTGGTGTGGACCGGCTCGGACGCGAGCCTCGCCTCGGGCAGAGTGGGGGTCGGGATGTATCGCGGAGCCGGCACGAAGCGCAACGGGCTCCTCATCGACTATGCGACGCTCGGCGTGCCCGAGGATCCAGCCGCGGACGCCGCGCGGTAGAGCCCGCCTTCGGTACTAACCCTTGCCTTTTCTGAGGAACGTCGGCACGTCCAGGTCTTCCCCGCCCTCGTTCTCGATGGCGCCGAAATCGAGATCCATCGACAGGCTGTCCGATCCCTTTCGATAGAACCCCTCGGAGCCGACCGCCATCTCGGTCGGCCGCTTGTAGTTCGCGATGTCCACCGGAGTCACCGTCGTCCGCTTGATCCCGCTCGAGGCGCGCTGAAACCCGGTGGCGATCACGGTGATCTTCATCCTGCCCTGCATCCTCGGATCGACCACGGCCCCGAAGATGATGTTGGCCTCGGTATCCGCTTCGTCGTGGATGATGGACGAGGCTTCGTTCACCTCGACGAGGCTCATGTCCTCGCCCCCGGTGATGTTGATGATGACGCCTTTCGCTCCCTTGACCGAGGCTTCCTCCAGCAGCGGGCTGCTGATGGCCTTGTGAGCGGCTTCCTCGGCGCGCTTCTCTCCTTCGGCGATGCCGGTTCCCATCACCGCGTCGCCCATGCCGCGCATGATCGTCCGGACGTCGGCGAAGTCGAGGTTGATGAGCCCGGGCACGGTGATGAGATCGGAGATGCCCTGGACCGCCTGGCGCAGGACGTCGTCGGCGACGCTGAAGGCATCGGCGAGCGGCGTCGATCGCTCGACCGTCTGGAGGAGGCGGTCGTTGGGAATAGAGATCAGGGTGTCCACCTGCTCCCGGAGCTCGCGCATCCCTTCTTCCGCCTGCATCTGCCGGCGGCGGCCCTCGAAGGTGAAGGGCTTGGTCACCACCGCCACGGTCAGGGCTCCGAGCTCCGACGCGAGGGAGGCCACGATGGGAGCAGCGCCGGTTCCGGTTCCGCCTCCGAGTCCCGCGGTGATGAACACCATGTCGGCGCCCTCGATGGCCTCGAGGATGTGATCGGTATCCTCGAGCGCCGCCTGGCGGCCGATATCGGGATCGGCCCCGCAGCCGAGCCCCTTGGTGAGCTTGGCGCCGAGCTGAACCCGCGCGGGCGCATGAGACGCTTTCAGCGCCTGCAGGTCGGTGTTAGCCGCGAGGAACTCCACCCCGGCGATCCGGGAGGCGATCATGCGGTTCACGGCGTTGCCTCCTCCACCCCCGACCCCGATGACCTTGATTCGGGCGGTGGGCTCGATGCCTTCACCGAAAGTGAGCCGTCCGGCGTCGCTTCCCGGCTTTTCGTCGTCGAAACGAATCATTGCTTAGACCCTCCTTCGAGGCGTTAGATTCCCAGGCAAAGGGAAACGTGTACCATCTTTCGAAAACGGTCCCAGATGTTCCACCAAGGAGCCGATGCGCCCGTGGAAAGAAGCTTGTTCGCGCGAACTCGATGGGCGTAGAGGACGAGCCCGACGGAAGTGGCGTACGAAGGGTTCGCGACCACGTCCACCAGTCCGCCGACTCCCGTCGGAGTGCCGCAGCGGATCGGCATGTCGAAGATCCGATCCGCGACTTCCGCCAGGCCCTCGAGCGAGGCCGACCCACCGGTGAAGACCACTCCCGAGTTCAGCACGCGCTCGTACCCGGCGCGCGAGATCTCGTCGTAAATCAGGTGGCAGATCTCTTCCGCCCGCGGCTGGATGATGTCCGAAAGGAGCTGCCGCGGCAGGATCCGCGACTTTCTTCCGCCGACGCTCGGGACCTCGATGGTGTCCTCCTCCGAGATCATGGTCGCGAGAGCGCAGCCGTACTTCTTCTTGATCTTCTCCGCCTCGGCGATCGGGGTTCGCAGTCCCACGGCGACGTCGCTGGTGAAATGATCGCCGCCCGTCGGGAGGACCGAGGTGTGCCAGATGCTCCCCTTGTCGAAGATCGCGAGATCGGTGGTGCCGCCCCCGATGTCGACCAGGGCGACTCCGAGCTCCTTCTCGTCCGGGGTGAGCACCGCCTCCGCCGCGGCGAGCTGCTCGAGGACGGACTCGGTCACCTCCATGCCCGCGCGGTTCACGCAGGTGACGATGTTGGAGGTGGCGGTGGCGCTCGCGGTGATGATGTGGACGTTCGCCTCGAGGCGGGAGCCGGTCATGCCCGTGGGATCGTCGATTCCGTCGTGGCCGTCCACGACGAACTCCTGCGGGACCACGTGGATGATCTCCCGGTCGTTGGGAAGCGCTATCGCCTTCGCGGCGTCGATAGCGCGGAACACGTCCTCCCGGGAGATCTCGCGGGTCTTGCCGGTGATGGCGACGACGGCGCGGCTGTTGAATCCCTTGATGTGGCTTCCCGCGAGCCCCACATGGGCGGAGTCGATCTCGACTCCGGCCATGAGCTCCGCTTCCTCCACCACTCGCTTGATGCAGTCGACGGTCTGATCCAGGTTGATCACGACCCCTTTGCGAATCCCTTTGGACTCCGCCGAACCGATGCCGATGATGTCGACTCGCCCCTCCTCGGTCACCTCGGCCACGATGGCCGTGACCTTGGTGGTCCCGATGTCGAGTCCGACGATGTATTTCTCTTTCTTGCTCAAAATGGGGCACCTCCGGGAACGATGAGGCCGGTAATGGTCGAGCCCTGGGTCCCGCCGGGTACCGGCTGGTTCAACCTCGCGTACACCCGGTTCTGGAAACGGAGATCCAGGACTTCCAGCCCCGGCAGGCGCTCGGCGATTCCCGCGAGGAGCGGTACCACTTCCAAGAGCCGCGAAACCATGGTCGGCGCCGAGGCTAGGAGAACGAGCGGCGACTGGCGAAGCCGGAGCGAAATGGAATCCCGCCCTCCGGCGAGATCGAGCTCCGAGACCAGGAGCATCAACCGCTCGTCGGCGAGGAGCGCTTCCGCCATGCGGCCGGCGAGCGCGGCCCGATCCGCGGAGATTGCGCCGTCCTCGTCCCGCAGGCCGCGGACGAGGACCAGCTTTCCCATGTCGTAGAACGGCGGGAGCTGGTCGAGAATCGTCCCGTCCTCGGCGAGAAGGTAGAGCTCTGAGAGAACCGCGACGGCGACCGGAGTCCGCTCGACGATCTGAAGGGTCAGCGTCGCCGGCAGAATGCGCTTCAGCTCCACGTCCCGCACCCAGGCGGAGCGCAGCAGCTTCCGTTTCGTTTCGTCGAGATCGAGGGTGAGTATGTTCGTCTTCGCGTCGACCTCGATGAGCTCCAGGATCTCGCCCTCCGAGAGTCGATCGTTCCCCTCGACGAGAATCCGGTCGATCTCGAGATCGGGGGCGCCGCGGCGCAGGACCGCAGTCCAGGCTCCCGCGAAACACGCGGCGAGCAGGACGAAGAACAGGACGAGCCTCGCGAGGCGGGCGCGAGAGAGCCTTCCCGATGCCTTTCGGACGCGGAGCTGTCCCCGGAGGAAGTGCTCTTCGCGCTCGGGCCCCGGCGGTCCCGTCATCCCCGCCTTGCCTTTCAGGGGCTCCACGTCATCACCTCCGTCTCCAGGAGAATCGACGTCTTCTCGAGCACCCTCTCCCGCACCGCTTCGATGAGCGCCAGCACGTCCCTGGTCTTCGCTCTTCCCTCGTGGACGATGAAGTTCGCGTGGACCTCGGATACCCGGGCGCCGCCCACGGAAAAACCCTTGAGGCCCGCGCGGTCGATGAGCCTTCCCGCCGAGTCTCCCGCGGGATTCTTGAAGATGCAGCCGGCGCTCTTTACCCCTACCGGCTGGGTCTCCTTCCGGAACCGCATGTGCTCGTTCATGTCCCTCTTGATCGCCAGGGGGTCGTCGGGCGTGAGAGAGAGGCTCGCCCGCGCGACGATGAGATTCGCACCGAAGGACGAGGCTCGATACCGGAAGTCGATCTCGTTCTCGTGGAGGACCACCCGTCCTTTCACCGGAGCGACGGCTTCGACCTCGCGCACCAGAGTTCCGATCGAGAACTGGTAAGCGCCGGCGTTCATGGTGAGGATGCCGCCGAGGGAGCCGGGTATCCCGACCCCGGCCTCGAGACCTCGAAGCCCCCTCGCCGCCGCCTGCCGGACCAGTGCGGGGAAGTGGACGCCGGAGCCCGCTTCCACGATCCCTTCCGCGGGGAAATGCACCTGGCTCAGGGCGGCGGTCGCGATCACCACACCCCGGATGCCGGCGTCGTCGATGAGGAGATTGCTTCCCGCCCCCAGGACTCTCACCGGAAGGTCCGCCGATCGCGCGAGCGCCAGGAGCTTGACCATCTCCGCGACCGAAGTGGGGCGCGCCAGGATGTCCACCGGTCCCCCGAGGCCCATCGTGGTGTGCCGGGAGAGCGGTTCGTCGACGAGGAAATCGATCCCCGCCTCGCGGAGCTCCCGCGCGAGGGAGGAGGTGCCGTTAGCGAGCCCGCTCACGCACCACCTCCGCCAGTCGATCGGATAGTCCCGTCACGCTTCCCGCCCCGAGGGTCATCACCAGATCCCCGTCCTGGAGCTCCGCCTTCACCACCGAGAACGCCTCGTCCAGGTCCTCCACGAAGCGCGCGTGGCGATGACCGTGGCGCTCGATCCCCTCCGCCAGGAGCTTTCCCGAGACCCCGGGCATCGAGTCCTCGCCCGCGGCGTAGACCTCGGTCACCAGGAGAAGGTCCGCCTGGTGAAACGCGCGGCAGAACTCCTCGAACAAGTCGTGGACCCGGGAGTAACGGTGGGGCTGGAACACCACCACCGTACGGCGCCCGAAGGCTTCCTTCGCCGTCTGGAGAGTAGCCCGGATCTCCGTCGGGTGATGCCCGTAGTCGTCGATGACGAGAATCCCGCCCGCGTCGGCCTTGACCTGGAACCTCCGCTCCACGCCCGAGAAACTCTCGAGGCCGCTCGCGATTTCCGGAAGGCCCAGACCGAGCTCGCGGGCGACGGCTGCAGCCGCGAGCGAGTTCAGGACCGCGACGCGGCCGGGAACGCGCAGGCGAATCTCCGCGACGGCCTCTCCCGAGAGCTTCAGGCGATAGCACGAGCCCGCGCCTTCGAGCTTGATCTCTTCCGCGGAGACGTCGGCCTGTGCCGAGAACCCGTAGGTCACGTGCCGTCTTCGAATCCGCGGGAGCATGTCTTGAATGCGCTCTTCGTCCAGGCAGACGACGGAAGCGCCGTAGAACGGAACCTTGTTGACGAAGTCGACGAACGCCTGCTCCAGGTCCGACATGTCCCGGTAGGCTTCCATGTGCTCGCGATCGATCCCCGTAACCACCGCCACCACCGGCGAGAGATGGAGAAAGCTCCGATCGGACTCGTCCGCCTCCACCACCATGAGGTCGGAATCGCCGAGCCGGGCGTTGGTGCCGAAGGCGGTGATGCGTCCGCCGATGACCATGGTGGGATCGAGCCCCGCGCGATCGAGGACCACCGCGACCATCGAGGTGGTCGTGGTCTTCCCGTGGGAGCCGGCGACCGCGATCCCGTATTTCAGGCGCATCAGCTCGGCGAGCATCTCCGCCCTGGGGATGATGGGGATCTGGAGTCGCCGCGCCTCGACGACCTCGGGGTTCGAGGCCTTGACCGCGGACGAGACCACCACGACGTCGGCCCCCTCGACGTGCTCCGCTCTGTGCCCCTCCTGCACCCGGACTCCCAGGGAGCGCAGGCGGTCCGTCGAGGCCGAGCTCTTCAGGTCCGAGCCGCTCACGGAGTAGCCGAGGTTCTTGAGCACTTCGGCGATGCCGCTCATCCCGATGCCGCCGATCCCGACGAAATGCACCTGGGTCTTCTTGGAGAAAAGGGCAGCTCTCACGTCGCCGCCCCCTGGTTCGCGAGCCCCGAGAGACGAAGGAGGCGCCGGGCGACGTTCTCCGCCGCGTCGGGCCGCGCGAGGGCTCGCGCGGAAGCGGCCATGCGCGCCCGATCTCCCGGAGAATCCAGAAGCGCCAGAATCTCGCGCGCGAACCGCTCGGGAGTGAGATCGCCCTCGCGGAGCCAGCGCGCCGCGCCGGCTCCCGCCATCATCTCCGCGTTTCTCTCCTGATGGCCTCCCGCGATCGGCAGAGGCAGAAGGAGCGCTCCCCGCCCGGCGCAGGCGAGCTCGGCGCAGGTGGTCGCGCCGGCGCGGGCGATGACCAGGTCCGCCTTTTCGTACGCCTCGTGCATCGCGTCGATGTAGGGCACCACGAGGGCCCGGACCGATTGGCGGGCGTAAGCCTCGCTCACCGCCGGAAGGTCCCGGGGACCGGTCTGGTGGACCCATTCGAGACGATGGAGCTCGGGGGCGAGGAGCGCGAGGCTTTCCGCCACCGCGCGGTTCAGCGCCGTGGATCCCTGGCTTCCCCCGAAGATCAGCACCCGCATCTTTTGCGGCGTCTGGGGACCGAGGGGCGCGACCCCGACGATCTCGCGCCGCACCGGGTTTCCGGTGACGAAGCCCTTCTTCCCGAAGTAGCGCGTCGTCTCTTCCCAGGCGCAGGCGGCTTCGTCGACGAAGGGCGCGAGCCAGCGGTTGGCAAGCCCGGGCTCGGCATTGGGCTCGAGAATGAGAGTCGGGATGCCCTTGAGCGCCGCCGCGAGGAGAAGGGTCCCGGACACATAGGCGCCGGCCCCCATGACGACCTGCGGGTCGAGCCTCCTCAGGAGGCGCACCGAATCCAGGAGCCCGAGAAAGAGCCCCTCGACTCCA
>DAISKN010000170.1:0-11124 GCA_036820975.1 Acidobacteriota bacterium
GCTCTCGCGATACCGCCCGCGGAAGATGTCGGCGGAAATCATGAGCTGATAACCGCCCAGGTGCGGTTCGGCGGCGACCTCATCGGGATAGAGATCGATGACCTTCACCACCCAGTCGGAATCGGTACCGCTGGTCGAGGCGACGAGGTTCACGACCGGCTGCCCGCTGATCTTGACCGGGGCTTTCAACACATCGGAAACGAACGCGAGGACGTCGGGCCGGCCCGAAGCCTCGCGCTGGTCGTCGACCAGCCACCGATTCCACGACGATCCGTCGATGGGCCGCGCACGGTACGGAACGGGCTTGGATGGATCGGAGACGTATTCGTCATAGGCCTGGTCGCCGGACGCGGGCGGGTCGAAGCTCGTTCTCAATCCCGCCCTCAGGTAAAGCGGAGTCGGCCGGACCTCGCAGCCGGCGGTGCAGCCCGCAGGCCAGGACGGAAGCCGCAGCCACTCGTTCGTCCCGGTCTCGAAGGCGTTCACCGGCGCGACGTCCATCGCGGGCGCGTCGTCTTTGAGGAAGTGGTCGAGGAACGGGCGCAGTATCTTCTGCCGAAAGTAGGCCGCGGTATCGCTTCCGAACCTCACCGCACCGAGAGAGCTTCCCTCCAGGACTTCCTGACCGTGATGCCAGGGGCCCATCACCAGGAAGACCTTGTCGTTCCCCGTATCCTTTGGCTCGATCGCATTGTAGACCGCGATGGCGCCATAGATGTCTTCCTGGTCCCACAGGCTGTGGACGAGCATCACGGGAATCTTCGGAGGGTGCGCAGCGAGGATCTTGTCGACGGCCTGATCCCGCCAGAAGGAGTCGTAGGTCGGATGCTCGGAAATCTTCTGCCAGAAGCCGAGCTCGCCCATGCCGCGGCGGCGCGCGAGCTCGCCCACCGAGCCCGCCTCCATGTACATGTCGTACTCGTCGAAGTGACTCGTCCACCACTTGATGTCGTTCGCGCGCGTCGCTTCCTGATTGTAGATGTAGGCAAGACTCGGCTGTCGGAAGGCGCCGTTGTGGAACCAGTCGTCGCCCATCCATCCGTCGACCATCGGGTTCATCGGCACCGAGACCTTGAGCGCGGGGTGGGGGTCGATGAGCGGCATCAGCGGCAGAAAGCCGTCATAGGAGATTCCGAGGATTCCAACCTTCCCATTGCTCTCGGGGACGTTCTTCACCAGCCAGTCGACGGTGTCGTAGGTATCGGTGGCGTGGTCCACGTCCGTAGGATTCTGCGGACCGCGGAGCGGCCGGTTCATTACGTAGTCCCCCTCGGACCCGTACTTGCCACGAACGTCCTGGACGACGCGTATGTAGACCCCTTCGACGATCACGTCGGTGGTGTTGTCGTAACCCTGGAGAACCGGGCCGAGGTGAGAGCTTTCGGTATGGGTCGTGAGCGCCGTGGCATTGTAGGGAGTGCGGGTGAAGAGAATGGGCGCCCGGCTCGCCCCCTTGGGCACGAGGATGACGGTATGGAGCTTCACCCCATCACGCATCGGAATCATCACGTCCCGCCGTTCGTAGTCGAAGCCGTAATATGTCGGCTCGAAATGGGCGGGCGTCTCGCTCGGCAGGGCCTCCACCGGCTCGCGGGGGGTCTGCGCGGCCGCGGATCGCGCGGAGAGAGAGAACGCGGCGGACACGCACAACGTCGGGAACGAAATCGCTCTCCGGAAAGTCTTGGGATTCATTCGTTTTGTCCTCACGCGTCGCGTCGTCGATTTCGAAGGTCGGGCAATTGTAACCGAGGCCGAGGGGGACGCGGCCAATCGCCCAGGGAATCTGCCCGAAGCCCTTTGCCGACGCGAGGGTATCCGGCACGAGGTGCTCGGAGACACGATCCCCTTTCCCCGGCATCTCTCCATGACTCGCCACGAGACTGTGAAAGACCGCCGCTACGTAGAGGCAACGACAGCGTGGCGCGTCCCAGTCGCGATCTCATCGTCGCTGCCCATCAGCAGATTACGCACGGTTGGTGGGAGGAATCTCGGGAGCGATACGAGCTTTGCGTATCGGAAGCCGTCTTGGAGGAGATTCGCAGGGGCGACGCCGACGCGGCTCAGCGTCGATTGGCGATTGTGGGTGATCTGCCTCTTCTCGGACTCAACGACGATGTCGTGGAATCAGCATTGACGTACGGCAGCGAGTTGGGTCTTCCTGACAGTGCCGCGGTCGACGTGCTGAACCTGGCCGATCGTCGCCTTCTTCACGTAGACATTTTGACGCACGATCGAAGCCGAGCCAAGCGTCCTGCTTTTCGAGCGTCTGTCACCCACCGGGCCTGATCGCGTCGGCCCACGGTAGTCGACAACCCCTTTCCAGGCTGTGAGTTCCGCGGTCACCCTTTCATCCCCGAATCGTCACCGTTCCACCATTCCGGCGCCTCTAGCACCTCCCTACCGTCGCTCCCGGAGGTGGTCATGGTGCTTGCGACACTCGCGGCGGCTCTTCTTGGAACGATCCCCTCGTTCCATCTCGTCCTTTCCGATGGGAACGACCAGTTGAACGGTCAGAAGAACCGAATCGCGCAGACGGTCAGAAGGCACTTCCAGGAGATGGGCATCCAGGTCACGTGGTCTTTCGATCCCAGCGACCCATCGCTTCCGGCTACGAACGTCGTGAAGATAATGGTCCTTCCGATCTCGAGCTCGGACTGGAAGCTTCCGCCGGGCGTTCTGGCCGCGGTGCGGCGGGAATCCGAATCGAAGGCCGTCGTCGGCGTCTTCTACCCTGAAGTGGAGCGCGTCCTTGGCGTAAAGCAGGCGGGCTCGACGCACACCCTTCAAGGTTGGAAGCCGCCGGGCAGGCGGATCGTCCACGGAGTCGCCAGGGTCGTCGTCCATGAGATCCTGCATTACTTCCTTCCGGGACGACCCCACGATCCCGATGGCGTCTTCATGGATCACGTGGGAGGGAACCTGCTCGGGCGCTCGAGCTTTGCGATCAGCTCTCAAACCAGGGACGCGTTGGTCGCAAAGCTGCTCTCGACGTCACAGGCGATCCAGCACCCGGTAGTAGGCGATGACCGTGGCCACGTAGAGCCGCTTCAAGCCGTGAAACGGGATCGGACGTATCGGAGCGATCGGGAACGGGAGCGGAAAGCGATCGGGTTGCAGCAGATGCTTTCCTATCGCCGTCCCCATCGCGGTTCCGAGCCCCACACCTCTCCCATTGCAGCCGAGAAACGCGAGGAGTCCCGGAACGGGCTCGTGCAGGTGCGGGAGAAAGTCGCGGGTCAGGGCCACCCGTCCGCTCCAGTGGAACTCGTAGGATGCGCCGCGAAGAGCGGGATACAGATCCTCGACCATCCGCACCAGGTGGGTGAAGTCCTCCGACCCCTTCGGCTCGGCGAAGGGACCCCGGCCGCCCATGAGGAACCTCCCAGTCGCATCGCGCCGGAAGTAGCGGAGGAGCTTCCGGGTATCGGAGGCCACGTGGCCGCCCGGAAGGATCGTCCGCCAGACGTCGTCGGGAAGGGGTGACGTCGCCGTCTGGAAGGAGTTCGCGGCAATGACGGTCTCGCGGAGCCTCGGCCAGAGCGCGTCGGTGTAGCCGTTCGTCGCCAGGAGAACACGCTGGGCCTCGACCGAGGGTCCGCGCCCGGTGGTCACACGGATGCTCCCGTTGCGCCGGTCGATCGCGACCGCCCGCGTCTGCCCGAAGATCGAGGCACCCTTCGAAAGAGCCGCTCGCGCCAATCCTCGGGCATAGCTCAAAGGCTGGATTCCCCCGGCACGGCAGTCGAGGGCCGCCCCGTGATAGCGATCCGTCCCGAGGAGCTCGGCGGTCGCCTTCCGATCGAGGACTTCGAGAGGGGCACCCCGCCGCTGCCACTGGTCGACGCGGCGCTTCACCGTTTCCAGAGCTTCCGTCGAATGGGCCGGCTGAATCCAGCCCACGCGCGTCGCGTCACAGGAGATCGCGTGCTTATCGATGAGCCCGAAGACGACGTCCGCGGTCCCGCCCGCGAACTCGACGAGCCGCTCCCCCGCTTCCCGGCCGTAGAGAGCCAGAATCTCCTCCGGGTCCTGCTTCAGTCCCGGGTTGACCTGCCCGCCGTTCAAGCCGGACGCGGCCCCTCCCGGCTCTCCTCCGTCCAGCACCGCAACCGAGGCGCCGCCCTCGGCGAGATGAAGGGCCGCGGAGAGGCCGGTGTAGCCGCCGCCCACGATGGCGACGTCCACCCTTTTCGAATCCTCGAGAGGCGGCGTCGGGGGCGCGGGGGCGGCGGTCGCCGCCCAGAGAGAATTTCCGCTCATGCGTGAGTGACCCTCCTGAGAAAATCGCGGGTGCGCTCCTCGCGCGGACTGGTGAGGACCTCGAGCGCGGGACCTTCCTCGAGGATGGAGCCGCGGTCGAGGAACAACACGCGGTCCGCGACCTCGCGGGCAAAGCCCATTTCGTGAGTGACGACCAGCATCGTCATCCCCTCGTCCGCGAGGGCGCGCATCACCGCGAGAACCTCGCCCACGAGCTCGGGGTCGAGCGCCGACGTGGGCTCGTCGAACAGGATCGCCTTCGGCTCCATCGCGAGCGCCCGGGCGATCGCGACCCGCTGCTGCTGGCCTCCCGAGAGCTGGCCCGGGTGCGCCCCCTCCTTGTCCGAGAGCCCGACGCTCGCGAGAAGGTTCCTCGCCCGCTCCTCCACCACGATGGCCGGCTCCTTCTTGACGTAGAGCGGCCCTTCCATCACGTTCTCGAGCGCCGTCCGGTGCGGGAACAGGTTGAACCGCTGGAACACCATCGCCACCTCGGAGCGTATCTGGCGGATCGAGGGAGATCTCGAATCGACGCGCCGGCCCTCGACGACGACGCTCCCCCGATCGTAGGTCTCGAGGCCGTTGATGCAGCGCAGGAGCGTCGACTTCCCCGATCCCGAGGCGCCGATGAGGCAAACGACCTCGCCGCGGCTCACGCCCATGGAGACGCCCCGGAGGACTTCGGTGTCTCCGAAGGATTTGTGAACGTCCTCGAGCGCGATCATCTCCGGCCGAACTTCCTCTCGAGACTCCCGGCGAACAGAATCAACGGCACGCTCATCGATAGATAGAGAAGAGCGACCAGCGTGAACACCTCGGTGTTCTTGAAGGTCGAAGAGGCGATGAGCCTCCCCTGCTGCGTCAGCTCGGCGACGGTGATGACCGATGCCTGGGACGAATCCTTCAACATCATGATCATCGTGTTCCCGTAGGGCGGTAGCGCGATCCGGAACGCCTGGGGAAGGACGACGCGGCGGAGGACGAGGCTCCGGGGCATTCCCAGGGACTGCGCGGCCTCGACCTGTCCGGGGTCGACGGCCTCGATCCCCGCGCGGAAGTTCTCCGCCTGGTATGCGGAGTAGGCGAGGCCGAGGCCGAGGATTCCCGCCTGGAGCGCGGTGAGCTCGATCCCGAGCTCGGGAAGCACGAAATAGAGGTAAAAGAGCTGGACCAGGATCGGGATTCCGCGGATGGTATTCACGACACCCTTGCTGAAGTACACGAGGACCGGCACCTGAGAGACCCGGAAGAGCGCCCAGACGAGGCCGACGACGGTGCTGAGCGCGAGGGCGCCCAGGGTGACGACGACGGTGAGGACCGCGCCGCGCAGAAGAAGCGGCAAGAAATCCCGGGCGTCGACCCAAAACCCTTCCATGTGCTCGATCTCCCGTCGGGGATTCTAAGGGCGCGAGGTAGAATTCGCGAGATGAAACCGAGGCGTGAGACCGAGCCCGACCCATTCCTCACCGTGAATCCGCCGATTCATCGCGCCTCGACCGTCCTCTACGAGACCTACGAGGACTATTTGAGGGCCGATCGCAAGCCCTATCACGGGAAGCTCTACGGAACCTACGGCTCTCCCGTTCAGCTCGAGCTCGAGCGCGCGCTCGCCGGGCTCGAGGGTGGCCACGCGTGCCGCGTCTGCCACTCCGGCCTCGATGCGATCGAAACGGCGCTGATGGCCTTCACCCGGAGCGGAGATCACGTCCTCGTCTGCGACAACGTCTACGGGCCGACCCGCGACTTCGGAGACAAGGTCCTCGCGAAGTACGGGGTCGAGGTCGAGTACGTCCCGCCGACCGTCGGCTCCGACATCGAGCGCTTCCTGAAGCCCAATACCCGGCTGGTCTATCTCGAATCGCCGGGATCCAACACCTTCGAGCTTCAGGACGTTCCCGCGGTCGCCGCGGCTGCGAAGGCGAGAAACGTCGTGACCGTCCTCGACAACACCTGGGCCACTCCCCTCTTCCTCCGGCCCTTCGAGAAGGGGGTGGACGTCTCCATTCACTCCGCGAGCAAGTACATCGCCGGTCAGTCGGACACGCTCCTCGGAACCATCACCGCGAACGAAGAGCGTTTCCCCGAGCTCGAGTCGTTCTACGAGACGATCGAGCGCTTCGCCGCCCCCGAATCCTGCTACACGACCCTGAAGGGGCTGCACACGCTTCCCGTGCGGATGAAGCAGCACAAGGCCGCCGGTCTCGAGATCGCGAGGAGGCTCGCGGCGCACGCCGCCGTCGAGACGGTGATCCATCCCGCGCTCGAGAGCCATCCGGAGCACCACCTCTGGCGCCGGGATATGACGGGCGCTTCGGGCGTTTTCGGATTCATCCTGAAGAAGGATCCCTCGCGCGAAGAGATCTCGAGGTTTCTCGACCGGATGAAGGTGTTCCGGATCGGACTGAGCTGGGGCGGCTTCCAGAGTCTGATCAAGGCCGTGCGGGTGAAGGACCGCGTCCACCCGTTGCGCTATCGCGATCGAACGATCTTCCGCTTGAGCGTCGGCCTCGAAGACGCCGAGCGAATGAAGGTCGACCTCGGCGAGGCGCTCGACCGTATCCGCTAGAGTGCATCTAGTGCCGCGGGGCCCCACCCCCGCGGCCTGAAGATGTCGGCGGAACATTCCCATTTGGCGGGCCGAGCTCCCGCCGAAGCCGCGAAGGCGGGCCGCTCGCGCAGGGTGCCGATGCGTTATTCAGCACCCTGCTACAGCTGCCAATCGGCGAGAATCTTGTCGAAGGTCCCGTTCGCCTTCAGCCGGGCGAGCGATTCGTTGATCCGGGCGAGGAGCTCCTCGTCTCCCTTGCGAACGCCGATTCCGATCGACCCCACCATCCGGGGCTCGTAGCCCCGGACCAGACGCGCCTGGGGGTGGGTTCCGAGGCCGAGCTGGTAGACGACGATCGGATGGTCGCCGAAGCCCGCCTCGATCCGTCCGACCCCCACGTCGCGCAGGATGTCCGCTACCGAGTCGTAGACTTTGACTTCGGGGAACAGGCCGGAGGCGCGAAGCCCGTCGATGTAGACCGTCCCCACCTGGGCACCTACCACTTTCCCTTCGAGGTCATCGAGAGTCCGGTATCCGGTCGCGTCATTCGCGGGGACGATGAGGGCTTCGCCGTAGCTGTAAACCGGCTCACTGAAGTCGACGATCTCCTTCCTCGCCGGAGTGATCACCATCGCCGCCGCGATGAGCCGGATTCTCCCGCTCGTGAGAGAGGGGATCAGTGCGTTGAAGGGAAGCATCCGGACCTCGGTCGCGAATCCGGCGTCCTCGCCGACGGCACGGACGATGTCGACCATGATCCCCCGAGGAGCGTTCGACTCGACGTCGAGAAAGGTGAAGGGTACTCCGCTCGAGGAGGCGCCGACGACGTATGCCGCGCCTTCATCCGCGGGGGCACATGCGAGCGACGCGGCCAGCGCGGCCGCGAGGAGAAGGGCCTCAGACCGCGTGGTCGCTCTCCTTCCGGCCGACGATCTCGCCGACCGCCCGATGGGCCTCGTCGATCGCCGCGTGAGTGTAGGCGGAGGCGGCGGCGTCGGAGTTCGCGACGTGGATCCGGCCGAAGGGCTGCCGCCCGACCACGTTCGGGCGCTCGGCGTCGGCGAATTCCGGATCGGTGAGCGCCGTGTACCCGTAGGCGTAGCCGTGGGGCCAGCGGTTCACGGTAATGGCCTCGATGTCTCGCGCCGGATCGAATCCGCCTCCCGAAAGCGACCGTCCCAGCTGATCGCGGATGGAATGCTCGAAAGTCTCGAAGCTCGTCTGGAGGAGGTCCCATTTGCCGAGCTGGTGCTGCTCTCGGAGAGGCCGGCCCGGGGTCACGAAGAACCGGACCAGATGGAGGACCATCGGTTCCTCGGGCGAGCGCGGGTGCTGGTAGCTCCCGAGGCTCACGGGGAAATCGAGGCTCGCGCTCGAGTGATAGCCTCCCGGATAGTAGATGCGCTCGACGCCGAGCTTCTGGAAGGCGGTCCAGTTGCGGATGGCGACGTTGGTGTAGACCAGCGGCGTCTTGACCCCGTAGGCGAGCGCCTTCCGCTGCGTCTCCGGCATCTCCGGGCAGAGGAACGGGATCGCCGCGTTGTAGCAGGCGAGGACCACGTTCTTTCCACGGACGCGATAGGCCTTGCCGCCGTTCACGTAGGTGACGTCGACGTCCGACGCGCTCGAGGGCTCGCCCCGGTGCTTCACCTGGATCGCGGTGCTGTTCAGTCGGATTCTCGCCATGGACTCCGCCCGATCGAGCCGGGAGTAGTCGAGCTTCGCCGTGACGACGTCTTCCATATCCTTCCCCGGCAGAGCGTCGGGAATGAGGGAGCGCACAATCAGGCGGGCCACGGAAGCGTTTCCGTCCGGGAAGTGGTGAATGTAGGGCTCCCCCTTCCGCGGATCGCGGGACGGAAGTCCCATCCCCTGGAACCCGGGAAAGCGCCGCGCGTAGGCGGCGGGAACGGAATCGATGCCCCGGGCCCACCCTCCCTCGCGCATCATGAAGTAGGTGAGGATCTGAGGATCGACCTTTACGAGGTCCTTGAGGAAGTCGTAATAGCTGATCTTCGCGAGCCGCGCGAGCTTCTCCTCGACACTCAGGCCGGGGAGATAGTCCGTCTGGTCTTCATAGAGCCGCACGAGGTCCTTCTTCGCCTGTTCGTTCAGGGGACTCTTCGCCACGAACTCTTTCCAGGAAATCGTGCCCTCCCCGGCAACGAGCCGGTCGCTTCCGAACGTCTCCTTGTCGAAAAAGACCCCGCGGCCGAGCCCGAGGGAATCGTAGAGCTTCTGGTCGAAGGCGGTATAGAACCGCTGGATGTCGATCCCGAGATCACGAACGAACTCCTGGGCGACGGCGCTGAACCGGGTGGTCGGGCCGTCGAGAGACTGCGTGCCTCCGTAGCCGAGCATCAGGCGGTCGCCGACGCGGAACTCATTGCGCTTGGCGTGACCCCCGAAGTCGTCGTGGTTGTCGAGGACGAGGATCCGGGCCGAAGGTCCGGCGGCGCGGCGGAAGTAGAGCGCCGCCGCGAGACCGCTGATGCCGCCGCCCACCACGATGAGGTCGTAGGTCTCCCCCGTCTCCCCGCCCGGGCCGACCTCGAAGACCTTTCCGTCGCGCATCTCGTGCGCGACCTCGAAAGACCCGGGGTGGCTTCCGCGAAGTCCCGTCAGGCCCGGGGGGTAGTAAGCGGCGGGCGAGCCCGCGGCCTCGAGCCAGGGGTAGGAGACGAGCGAGCCGGTGACGGCGATTCTCACCCCGTCGAGAAAATCCCGCCGGGTGATGGAGCGGTTCATTCCGAGGTCTTTCCTGCTCAATACGGCTCCCGGGTTCGAGCGAGCTCCGAGACCGCCCGATGGGCCTCGTCGATCGCGGTGTTGGTGAAGGCGGCGGCGCCCGCGTCCGAGTTCGCGATGGCGACGCGGCCGAAGGGCTGCCGTCCGACGACGTGGGGCCGCTCCGCCTCGGGAACGTCCGGATCGGAGAGCGTGTCCGGTGTGTAGGAGTATCCGTGAGGCCACCGGTTCACGGTGATCCCGAGGATGTCCTCCGCGGGGTCGAATCCCCCGCCCGAGAGCATGCGCGCGAGCTGGTCGCGGATCGAAAGCTCCATGGTCTCGAAGGGCGTGGTGAAGAGCTCCTGCATTCCGGCCCGCAGCTGGACGCGCCTGGGGAAGAGGCCGGGCGCCGAGGGGCTCTTGCTCAAATGCAGCACGATCGGCTCCTCGGGCGTCTTCGGGCACTCGTAGCCGCCGATCGAGACGGGCTGGTCGAGACTCACCGAAGAGTGGTACATGTTCGGGCAGCTCACACGCGACATCCCGAGCTTCTCGAAGGACTTCCAGTTGCGGATGAAAACGTTCGTGTACAGAAGCGGCACTTTCGCCGATTCCGCCAGAGCATTCTTCTGCTTCTCGGGAAGCTCGGGGATCAGGAACCGGACGATCGAGTTGTAGCAGGCGAGGACGGCGTTTCTCGCGCGGACCCCGTAGACTTTTCCTCCGGAGACGTAGGCGAGACGGACCCAGTCGGCCTTCTCCGCCGGGCCCTCGTGCGCAACCCGCACCACGGTGCTGTTGAGCCGCAGCCTCACGGGGCAATCGGCCTCGTCCAGGTGCGGATAGAGGAGGCTGGCCCGAACCACGGACTCCATGTCGTGGTCCCCGGGAAGGGCTTTCGGGATCAACCGGTTTACCAGCAGCCGGGTGAGCGTCGCGTTCCCGTCCGGGAAGTGGAAGTGGTAGTCCTCCCACGCGAGCCGCGGCGTCTCCTCGAGCCCGAGACCGTCGAAGCCGGGGGCCCCGCTCCGCGCCGCCTCGAGCGCGGGACAGGTGTCGATGTACTTGTTGTTGCGAAAGCTCATGTGCCAGAGAAACGGCAGCGCCTCCCGGCTCATTCCCGCGTGCTTCACCAGATAGTCCTGATAGCTCATCCGGGCGAGCCGCTCCCTCCTCTCCGCGGCCTCGATCCCGGGAAGATATTCCCTCGCTCCCTCGCCTTCGTAGAGGCGGACGAGATCGGCGCGGACTTTCTCGGACACCGGCGCTTTGGCCAGAAACTCCCGCCATCCGCCGCTTCTTCGCGAAGGCATGCCGGCGACGAGACGATCCTCTCCGAAGCTCTCGCGGTCGAAGAACATCGCGCCCTTCAAACCCAGCTTGGGGTAGAGCTCGCTATCGTAGAAATCCGAGTAGCGATCGACTCGAATCCCGAGCTCCGCAACCAGAGCGAGAGAGACGTAGCTGTACGGAAACGGAGTCTCGATGCTCATCGTGCCGCCGTAACCGATGAACGTCCTCCCCTGGTACGTGAACTCGTTTCGCTTGGCGTGCCCTCCGAAGTCGTCGTGGTTGTCGAGGATCAG